>DATDQC010000246.1:0-2255 GCA_035292455.1 Thermoplasmatota archaeon | reverse complement strand
TGGCGTAGGAGAGCCGCAGGTGGCCCTTGCCCCGGCGGCCGAAGCTGGAGCCGGGGGTAGTGGCGACCCCCGCCTTCTCGATGAGCGCCTTGCAGAGCTCCTCGTCGCCGAGGCCGCCCCAACGCCTGGCCTCGAAGCGCGGGAAGGCATAGAACGCCCCGCCAGGGACGGGGCAGGTGACGCCGGGGAGCGAGGAGAGACCCTCCACGATGAGGTCGCGGCGGGCGTTGAACTCGGCGCGCATCCTCGCCACCGAGTCCTGCGGGCCCGTGAGTGCCGCCGCGGCTCCGTACTGGGCGAAACTGGTGCAGTGGGTGATGGACTGCGACTGCAGCTTGTCGAGCTCCGCCCAGACCGGCTTGGGGGCGACCGCCCAGCCGATGCGCCAACCCGTCATGGCGTACGCCTTGGAGACGCCGTCCACCGTGATGGTGCGCTCGAACCCCCCGGGGAGGCTGGCGGGGGAGACGTGGCGCGCGCTGCCGTAGATGAGCTTCTGGTAGATCTCGTCCGAGACGATCCAGAGGTCGTGGTCCACCGCGAGATCCACGAGGCCCTGCACATCGTCAGGTGTTGCGACGCCGCCGGTCGGGTTCGAAGGGCTGTTGAGGACGAGGACGCGGGTCTTCGGGCCGATGCGCTCCGCCACCGCCTCCGGCGTCATGCGGAACGACTCCTCGGCCAGCAAGGGGATGCCAACCGGCTTCGCCCCCGTCCAGCGCACCATCGGCTCGTAGCTCACCCAGCCCGGGTCGGGGAGCAGGACCTCGTCGCCGCGGTCCGAGGTCGCCATGAGGGAGAGGAAGATGGCGGTCTTGGCCGGCGACACAATGACGTGGGCGGCTTCGCACGGGATGCCGTTGTCCTCGCGGTGGCGGCGGGCGACCGCCTCCCTCAGCTCCGGAATCCCTGGCCCCGGCGTGTACTTGGTCTTCCCCTCGGCGAGGGCCTTGGCCGCCGCATCCTTGACGGGTTGCGGGGTGTCGAAGTCGGGCTCGCCCACGCTGAACGAGACGAGGTCCACGCCCTGGCGGCGCTTCTGCGCGACCAGGTTGCCGATGGCGACGGTGGCGCTGCCGGCGATGCGCGAGAGGCGCGGCGCGAGGCGGGGCACGAAGCCTTGCAGGAGATAGGGCTTGATGAAGGATGGCCGTCGACGCGAGGCGATGGTTCTCTTGCCGGCTCGGTGTGGGCAATCCGCGGATTGCGCAGATTTTGGAAGTGAACGATGCCGCGTGAACTGGCCAGAATCGGCGTCCGGCGTGCCGTGTATGCCGTGGAGGGCAACGACATCCTCGTCACGGACCTCTTCGAGCGCGGCCGCGGATACGAGGCCTAGAGCAGCCAGCCGCCGCTTGCCGCGATCAGCCCCGCGAAGAGCAGGCTCACCGTGTTGATGACCTTGATGAGGGCGTTGATGGAGGGCCCCGCCGTGTCCTTGTAGGGGTCGCCCACGGTGTCGCCCACCACGGCCGCCTGGTGCGCCGGGCTGCGCTTGCCGCCGTGGTTGCCCTTCTCGATGTATTTCTTGGCGTTGTCCCAGGCGCCGCCGCCGTTGGCCATGGCGAGCGCCATCATGAGGCCGGAGGCGACGACGCCGATGAGGAGGCCGCCGAGGGCGAGCGGGCCCCACAGGAAGCCGATGACGAGCGGGGCGGTGACAGCGAGGACGCCGGGCACCACCATCTCGCGCAGGGCCGCCTTGGTGACGATATCGACGCACTTGGCGTAGTCGGGCTTGGCGGTCCCCTCCATGATGCCCGGGATGGTGCGGAACTGGCGCCGCACCTCCTCGATGATGGAGCCTGCCGCCTTGCCGACCGCCTCCATGAGGAAGGCGGAGAACAGGAACGGAAGCATCGCGCCGATGACGAGGCCGATGAGGACCACCGGGTCGTCGAGGGCGAAGACCAGGTCGCCGGCGTCCGCCTCGACGCGGTGGGTGTAGTCGGCAAAGAGCGCCAGGGCCGCGAGCGCCGCCGATCCGATGGCGTACCCCTTCGTGACGGCCTTCGTCGTGTTGCCCACGGCGTCGAGGGCGTCGGTGTGGACGCGGACCTCGTGCGGAAGGCCTGCCATTTCGGCGATGCCCCCTGCGTTGTCCGTGATGGGGCCGTACGTGTCCATGGCCACGACCATGCCTGTGACGCTCAACATGGCGACCGCGGCGATGGCGATGCCGTAGAGGCCAGCGAGGTTGAAGGCGGCGAACATCGCGATGGCGATGACGAGGACCGGAAGGGCCACCGATTGCA
>DATDQC010000245.1:0-4480 GCA_035292455.1 Thermoplasmatota archaeon | reverse complement strand
GCTCGAGCTCCTTGGGGGTGAGGTCCCGCCCGGTCGCCCGGAGCTGCAGCATCGAGGCGTAGAAACCGCCGAACATCCGGCTGCAGCGGTCGCACACACCGCGCCGCATGCGGACCGTGACCCGGGACTCCGCGTTGACCGCGGCCCCCTCGACGGCCCCTTCAAGATGGACCGTGACGAGGAAGTTGCGCTCGTCCTGCGCTGCCTCCTCGAACGACAGGGCAGGGGCCTGGACCAAGCGGTGGGGACGGACGGCGTCGCGCACGGCGTTCTCGCGGATGGCCCCGAGGTCCTCGTCGCCGACGGGGTCGAGCCAATGTGCACCGACCTGGCGGGCGTCGCAGTGGGCGCACAACTGGACGTCAAGCACGTCGGGGGCCTCAAGGAGCTTGGTCTTGCCGACGAAGCAGGTGGGGCAGGAACCGCCAATGAGGCGCGGGGCTTCCGCTCCGCATTCGACGCAGATCATGACCCTTCCATCACCAGGAGCTGGGCGTGGGGGACGCCCTGCACGACCAGGATGTTCTTGGGGTCCACGAAGCCGAGCCGGATGGCGACGTCCACCGCGCGGCGCCCCACCAGGTTCGCCACCGTGCAGGAGCGCAGGTGGGAGGTGAACTCCGCCTCGTTGACGCGGAACCCGTCGTAGAACCCGGGCGGGACGTCGAGCTTGAAACGCCCCTCGCGGTGGCTGGTGCCAAGGAGCTCCTCGTCGCACGCGGCGAGCAGGCACTGCGCCCCCTGCTGGTAGTTCTTGACGGCGAACCTGGCCACGTCTTTGCTCCAGGGAAAGCCCTACTTGAGGCTGCCGCCCGGCCCTCGGGTCTTCAAGGCGACAGCGACGCGAACGTCCCGGCGCCGCCCTTAGCGTAGACCGAGTTGTTGCGCCGCAGCGTCTCGAGCGCCTTCTGGGTCTCGGAGGCAGGGATGCCGCGCCGCTCGGCCTCGGCAAGGACGTCCTCCTCGCGGGCGTACTGCCGCTCCGACTCCTTCGCAAGCTGCCGGATGATGTCGAGGACCGTGCGGAGCCGGTCGTGCTGGGAGTGGGTGATGCCGGTGGCGATCTTGTCGATGTCGAAGCGGCCGGTCTCGGAGTCGCGGCCGACGCTGGTGAGGAAGCGCTCGAAGATCCGGAGCGCGCGTTCGGCGTCGTCCACCGTCGCTTCCTGGCTGAGGCGGATGCGCGCCGACGACTCGGCGAGGCGCACCAGGGCCTCGAGCTGGCGCGGCGTCATCGGGATGGAGCCGTCCGAGGTGTTCCTGAGCTCCACGTAGTGGTCCTGGATGCGCTTGAGGGCGTCGTCGGTGAGGACCGGGAAGATGTGGCGCTTGGCGTAGGCGACGTACTTGCGGAAGCGGTCGGCCGGGAGGTCAGGCTCGACGCGTTTGAGCAGCGCCTCCTCGTCCTCCAGGGTGTAGGGGCCTCCGGGGTTGGCGATGCGGTGCTCGTGCACCTCGCCGGCCTGGTGGGTTTTGAGGATGTGGGTGGCGAGCTCGCTGTCCTTGTCGCGGTTCGGCTTGTCGCGGATGCTGAAGATGAGGTCGAAGCGCGACAGCAGGGCCGGCGGCATGTTGATCTGCTCGTGCAGGGGGTCGAAATCGTCGAAGCGCCCAAGCTTCGGGTTGGCGGCGCCGATGACGGCGCAGCGCGACTTCAGGGTGGCCGAGATGCCGGCCTTGGCGATGGAGATCTCCTGCTGCTCCATGGCCTGGTGCATCGCCGACTGGTCGGTCTTCTCCATCTTGTCCAGCTCGTCGATGCAGGCGACACCGTTGTCGGCGAGGACGAGGGCGCCAGCCTCCAGGGTCCACTGCCCCTCCCCGAACTCGTCCTTCACCGCGGCGGCGGTGAGGCCGGCGGCCGAGGCCCCCTTGCCGGAGGTATAGATGGCGCGCGGGGCGAGTTTGGACATGTAGCGCAGCAGCTGCGACTTGGCGACACCGGGGTCCCCCACGAGGAGGACGTGGATGTCGCCGCGGGTGCGCGACCCTTCCCTGTAGTGCTTGGCGACACCCCCGAAGAGGGAGAGGATGAGGGCGTCCTTCTCGACCTCCATGCCGTAGATGGTGGGGGCGAAGCTGCCACGCATCCGGTCGTAGATGCGGGGGTCCTGCGAGAGGGTGAGGATGAAGTCCTCGTCCTCGGCGGTGAGGTCGATCTCCTGGAACTCCTTCTCCTGCAGTTCGATGGAGACGCCCTGGAGGACCTTGTTGAACTCGACCCGCTTCTGGCTGCCTTGGCGGCGCGCCTGGGTCTCCAGGATGCCGTTGAGCCGCACGCGGTCGCCGGGGGCGACCTTGTGGACGAGGTCATCCTGGAGATGGACCGTGAGGCGCTCCGGCTGGGCGCCGCCACGGAGCCCCTCGGGCGACTCCTGGATCTCGACCTTCTGGTGGTCGAGGAAGCGCGACTCCTCCTCCAGGAGGCGCCACGGCTGCGGCTTCTCGCAGGTCTCGCACATCACCGGCTCGGCGAGGAACTCGTCGTCCTGCACGACCCGGGCCCGCGTGGAGCACACCTTGCACTCGAAGAGCGCTTCCAGCACGGTCGGGCGCACCTCGGTGACTTTCTTGACGAGGCCGTCCACGGCGAGGAACCTGCCGAGGTGCTCGGCCCTGAGCTCGCGCGGGAGGACGCGCTGCGACTCGGGCAGCCCCTTGATGCGAAGGTGGAGGCGGGGGCGCGGGTCGACGGTGACGTCCACCTGCTGCATCATGGCGGCGCCGATGCGGAGGGCGTGTCCGGGCCGCTGCAGGAGGTGGTCGGCGAGGTCGGGGTCGCGGAGCTGGATCTCGTTGAACTCCACCACGACGCTGCGGGTCTCGGGGAAGTCGAGGGCGGCTTCCTGGATGCGCGCCTTGCAGTAGTCCTGGAGGAACGACTCCCATTTCGCGGAGAGTTGGGAGTCCTGGACCGTGAGTTGCGGCATCTGCATGGAGGAACGTCACCTGGGGCTTAGGAGCCTGACGCGGGGGGAAGTGAAGCCACCGACCGCGGACCGACGCAATCGGGCCCAGTATATCCCGTTCACGCGAAGGCATGGGGGGTTGCATCGGAAACGAAAGGGGTATGCGGACGGCCGCCTGCTGGGCCTCGTGGAGCGACCCGTCCTGGTGATCGGACCCGGCGCCCTCGGTGCGCTGCTTGCCGCCAGGCTCGCCCACGCAGGGCGCCCGGTCATGGTCGCCTGCCGCAGCGAAGCCACGGCCGAAGCGCTCCGGAGCCGGGGCGTCGAGGCCACCGCTCTGACGGGGCAGACGGTGCGGGCCCGGCTCGAGGTGGTGCGGCGGCCCAAGGACCTCCGCGAGTTGCCGGCGCTGGCGGTGCTGGCGACGAAGTGCAGCCAGGCCGCGGCCGCGCTCTCCGCCTGGGCGCCCAGGCTCCCCGAAGAGTGCCCCGTCGTGGCGGTCCAGAACGGCGTCCTTGGCGACGAACTCGCCCCGCTTGCGGAAGGGCGTCTCATGGAAGCCACGGTGGGGTTCCCCGCCACCCTGGTCGCCCCCGGCCGCAGCGTGCAGACCGGCCCGGGCCGCATCTACCTTGGACCGTGGCCGCAAGCCTCGCCGCGCGACGACGCCAAGCGCTACCGTGCCGTGGCCGAGATCCTCGCGGCGGCCGCGCCGGTGCAGGCGAGCCCCAACATGCGGGGCGTCAAGTGGACCAAACTCCTCATCAACAGCTTCATCAGCACCGTGGGGGCCGCCACGGGCCGCAACCTGGGCGAACTCCTCGCCGAGCCGCGCGCCCGCGCCGTTTTCCTCGATGTCGTCACCGAGGGGCGCCGCGCCGGCCTCGCCGACGGTGTCCGCTTCGAGCCGGTCGAGGGGTTCCGCCCCGGTCTCTTCGACCGCGGACGCCGGTTCCCGGGGGGTGCCGCGAGGCGGCTCTTGCTGGCCGTCGTGGCGCGCCGCTACCGCCGCCAGCGCTCCTCGAGCCTGCAGAGCCTGGAGCGCGGCGAGCCGAGCGAAGTGGATTTCCTCAACGGCCAAATCGTCCGCACGGCGCGCCGTCACGGCCTCGAAGCCCCCGTCAACCAAGCCCTCGTGGATACGATGCACGCCATCGAGGCCGGGGCGCTACGGCCGGACGTGGCCAACCTCGACCGCCTGCGGGCGTAGATTCGCCCCTCCCCCTCGGAGGCTATAATGAGAGGGGTCCGCATCGAAGAGCGTGCACGTCGCCCACCCCCTCCTTCGGCCAGGCGCCGTGGAGTTCCGGGGCTACCAGGCCAACCTGGCCCGCATCGCGGGGAAACACGACACCCTTGTCGTCCTCCCGACCGGGCTCGGGAAGACCGTCATCGCCCTCTTGGCCCTGGCTGACGCTCTGCAGGCGGGGGCCAAGCGCATCCTCGTCCTGGCTCCGACGCGTCCCCTGGTCGACCAGCACGCCCAGAGCCTTTCGGCGGCACTTGCCGAGCCGTGGTCGGGCCGCGTCCGCGCCCTCACCGGCCACCAGGCGCCGGCAGTGCGGGCCGCC
>DATDQC010000244.1:0-3373 GCA_035292455.1 Thermoplasmatota archaeon | reverse complement strand
GGCCGCCGATGAGGATGCGGCCGCTCTGGCGCTTGGCCTCCGCCACCGCCTTGGTGAAGGTGGCGACGGCGGCCTCGTCGATGAGGGGGCCCATGTGGTTCCGGGGGTCAAGCGGGTCGCCGATGCGGACCTGGCCGTACGCCTTGAGGAGCCGGTCGGTGAAGGCCTTGGCGACCGATTCGTGGAGGATCACCCTCCGCGTCGTCGTGCAGCGCTGCCCCGCCGTCCCGACCGCCCCGAAGAGGACGGCCCGCAAGGCGAGGTCGAGGTCGGCGGAGGGGGAGACGATGACGGCGTTGTTGCCCCCGAGCTCGAGGAGGCTCCGGCCCAGCCGAGCCGCGACCGCCTGCGCCACGTCGCGCCCCATGCGGACCGAGCCGGTGGCGGAGACGAGGGGGACGCGCGGGTCGCGGGCGAGGGCGCGCCCGAGGTCGGGGCCGCCCACCACAAGGCCGACGACACCGGGGTGCCCAAGCTCCTTGGCGAGCCCCATCAGGATGCGCTGCACCGCGAGCGCGGTGAGCGGCGTCTTCTCGGAGGGCTTCCAGAGCACGGTGTCGCCGCAAACCAGGGCGATGGCGGCGTTCCAGGCGTAGACCGCGACTGGGAAGTTGAAAGCGGTGATGACCCCGACGACGCCGAGCGGGTGCCACTGCTCGGCCATGCGGTGGCCGGGACGCTCCGAGTGCATGCTGAGCCCATAGAGCTGGCGGCTCAGGCCTGCGGCGAAGTCGCAGATGTCGATCATCTCCTGCACCTCGCCCCAGCCCTCCTGGAGGCTCTTCCCAGTCTCCAGGCTGACGAGGCGGCCGAGCGGGTCCTTGAGTTCCCGCAGCCGGACGCCCCAGCGCCGCACCAGTTCGCCGCGCTTGGGGGCCGGGACCAGGCGCCACGCCTCGAACGCCGCCTCGAGGGATGTCACGGCACGCTGGAGGTCCTTGAGCGAGGCGTCCTGCACGCGGCCGAGGAACGAACCGTCGATGGGGGTGCGGACCGCCCGCAGCGGACCGCCCGCCGACCAGCGGAGGCCGTCGCAGGCCCCGGGGAGTTTCCCCTTGCCGAGGCCCAACTGGGCGAGGAGTTCGGCATGCGAGGGGCGACGTTCCTTGCGCTCCGGGGCGGCGGCCGCCTTGCGCTCCGGGGGGGCCTTGGCCATGGCCCGGCACGGGGGACCTCCGTTGATAAGGACGCCGCGCGCCAGTCCCGCGGGCCTCCGTGAAGGCGCCGTCAGTCGAGGAGGCAGAAGTCGGAGGCGCCCGGTCCGACGGCGCCCGGGCGGTGGCGGCGGCGGAACTCCAACAGTGCAGCCCCGAGGTCGGCGACCTGGCGCCTGCCGAGGTCACGTTGGAGGCGGTCGAAGGCGCGCTCCTCGGCCTGCACGTGCCCCCGCAGGCGCTCGCCGGCCGCCGCCAGCCGGTCCGCGTCCAGGCTGCCCGCCACGGCGAGCTCCTTGAGGTCGGCACGGACGGCGCGGTGATCCTCAAGGAGCGGTTCGGCCTCCTCGGGCCGCAGCTGCGGGAAGAGGATGAGCTCCTCCTCCTGGAAATGGAGCAGCAGCGTGGGCCCGAAGGAGCGTAGGTTGCGCACCGCCTTGCCGTGCGCGCCGGCGTCGGCGGGGGCGCGCCGTACGCACTGGGCCAACAGAAGCACGGCATGGTGGTCGCGACTGAGGTCCTGCAGGAAGGGGTCGCGGCGCATGGCTTAGGTGTCCTCGTGCTCCACGTCGCGTTCGGCCTCCGCCCGCAGCAGGTCGCTTCGGGTGAGGATGCCAACAACGCGGCGGCGGTCCTGGGCGTCGACGACCGGGAGGCGGCCGATGCGCTTCTCGAAGAGGCGGTCGCGGGCGCGGTGCAGCATCTCGTCCGCGAGGCAGGTCACCACGGTCCCGGGCAGCACGGCCCGCAGCGGCTCGCCCCCCTTGCCCTCGCTGAGGATGCGGGAGAGGTCGCGCCGCGTGACGATGCCCACCAGGGCGCCCTCGCCGTCCACCACGGGGAACCCGGTGTGGCCGATGTCGATCATGCGGTTGAAGGCCTCGCCGGCGGAGAGGTCGGCGGGCAGGGTGTGGACCTCGCGCGACATGACGTCCTTGACCTGCAGGAAGTCGAGCGGGCTGGCTATGCGGTCGTGGTCGAACAGGATGCCGGTCTTGGTGAGTTTGTCGGTGTAGATGGAGTCGCGCGAGAGGGCGACACTCACGGCGTCGGCGGAGACGCAGGCGAACATCAGGGGGAGCAGGATGGTGTAGGTGTTGGTGAGTTCGCTGATCAAAACGATGGTGGCCAAGGTCGCGCGGCCGGTCGCGGCGTAGAAGGCGCCCATGCCGACCAGGGCGTAGGCGGAAGCGGGCGCCGTGACGCTGGGGAAGAGGGCGTTGGCGGCGAGGCCGACCGCCGCGCCGTAGATGGAGCCCAGGAACAGGCTGGCGCCGAACACGCCGCCGCCTCCACCGGAGGCCACCGTGAAGGCGGTGGCGAACGGCTTCACCAGGATGAGGAGGATGAGGAGGCCGGCCGCAAGGACGAACGTCTCCCCGTTGAGGATGGCGTTCACGGTGGGGTAGCCGGTGCCAAACAGGTGGTAGTTCGGGGTCCCTCCCAGGGCCTCGAAGCGGCCGGTGGCCCAGAAGACGCCGTACCCCATGGCGCCCACCAGGAGGCCGCCGGCCACCGGCTTCATCCACTCGGGGACCCGCCAGGCGTCCCACAGCTGCTGGTTGCGCCCGAGGAGGCGGATGAAGAGGACCCCCCCGAGGCCGCACAGGATGCCGAGCGCCAGGTAGATGGCAAGTTCCCACGGGCTCTGGAACAGGACGAGGTCGTCGGGGAGGAGGAAGGTGGCCTGGTCGTCGAGGAAGAACTGGCCGACCGTGACCCCGACCACGGTGGCCACCACGAGCGGGATGAAGGCGTGGGTCGAGAACTCGGGCAGGATGAGCTCGAGGGCGAGAAGGACGCCGCCGAGCGGGGCGTTGAAGGTGGCGGCGATGCCGGCCGAGGTGCCGCACCCGAGGAGGACCTTGATGTCGCGGGGGCGGAACCCTGCGCGCCGGGAGAGCGACGAGCCGAGGGCGGCGCCGATGTAGGCGATGGGGCCTTCGCGGCCGGTGGAGCCACCCGTCCCCACGGTGACCGCGCTGATGGCGGCGTGGCCCCAGGCCGTGCGGGCCCGGATGATGCCGCCCCGGGCCTGCACGGCCGCCATGATCTCCGAGATGCCGGCCCGGACGGTCTGGGGGAAAACGATCCGCAGGAGGCCGATGAACAGGCCGCCGGCGGCCGGGACCAGGACGATCCAGACGCCCCACGGGCTCTCGACGAACCCCTTGGTCTCGCGGGCGGTGGCCCCGAGTTCGGCCCGGAACGAGAGGTTC
>DATDQC010000243.1:0-2874 GCA_035292455.1 Thermoplasmatota archaeon | reverse complement strand
AGGGAGGCCCCGGGACCATCGAGCCGGGCGTCCAGGTGCGCGGCCGGCTCTGGGTCGCGGAGGGGGCCGTCGTGCGCTCCGGGACCTACGTCGAGGGCGACGTCCTCGTGGGCGCCGGCAGCAACGTCGGCCCCAACGCCTACCTCCGCGGCCCCGTCGTGCTCGGGGCGCGCTGCCGCGTGGGGGCCGCGACGGAGGTCAAGGCGAGCCTTCTTCTTGACGAGGCGCAAGCCCCCCACCTCAACTACGTCGGCGACTCCGTGCTCGGGCCGCGCACCAACCTGGGCGCCGGCACCAAGCTTGCCAACCTCAAGCTCACCCCCGGAAACGTCCGCGCCACCGGTCCCGTGGGCCCCCTCGACACCGGGCGCCGCAAGTTCGGCGCCTGCCTGGGGCCCGACGCCAAGAGCGGCATCAACGCCACCCTGCAACCTGGGACCCTGGTCGGCGCGGGCGCCCTGGTGGGCGCCGGCCGGGTGGCCGCGGGTTGGGTGGAACCGGGCGCCCGCCTCCCGTAAGCGGCACCATTGGCAGCCTCTAAAGCGGGGCGGCGGCTCAGCCGCGCTGTGCACCTCGACCCCCCGCAGGGCGCGTGGCCGCACGACCCGTCCGGCTTCCTGCGTTCCCTCCGCGACAAGGCCGACCTGGTTCGCCAGGGGCATCAGGCGGGCCGCGCCGCCGCCAGCGGGCCGCTGCGCGCCCAGGGGCTGCTGTTCTCCGGCATGGGGTTCAGCGGGGTCACCGCCAACCTGGTGAAGGACGCCGCGACGCGCGCCCTCGACATCCCCTTCACCATCGTCAAGCACTACCAGTTCCCCCACCACGTCCGGCGCGACTGGCTCACCTTGGCCATCTCCTACTCGGGCGAGACCGAGGAGACCCTTGCCGTGGTGGCCGATGCCCGCCGCAGCGGCGTCCCCATCACGGCGTTCAGCCAGGCTGGGACCCGCCTCGCAGGCCTCGCGGGCGTCAACGTCCCGCAGCCGCCGGGGTACCAGCCCCGCGCCGCCCTCGGCCACTCCTGGTTCAGCCTGCTTGGTTACCTCGAGGCGACCGGGCTCCTCAACCAGCGCGTCCCGGTGGACGCCTGTGTCGCCGCCATCCGCGAGGTGGACCACGACTGCGGCCCCGAGGTCCCGGAGGCCCGAAACGAGGCCAAGCAGCTTGCCCGGCGCCTCGTGGAGCGCATCCCGAAGATCTACGCCACGCCGAGCTTCTACGGTGTGGGCCTCGAGTTCCGCGGCATGCTCAACGAGAACGCCAAGAAGATCGCCGACGTGGACCTGGTGCCGGAGTGCAACCACAACGACCTCTCCGGCTGGGGCGGCGACAGCGCGAACCGGCGCCACTTCGCGGTGCTGGCCTTGAGCCACGCCGGGCAGAACCCGCAGATGCGCAAGCGCCTCGACTTCATGGAGGCGCGCTACCGCGAATGGGGGGTGCCATGGACCTCCAAGGTCTTCCCGCCCATCCACTCCTTCCCGGCCCACGTGGTGGAGCAGTGCCGGGCCATCCAGCTCCTCGACTACACCTCCTTCTACATCGCCGCCCTCAAGGGGGAGGACCCCGCCTCCATCCCTGAAATCCAGGGCCTCAAGGAGCACCTCCGGGGCACCGGGGCCTTTCCAGGGCAACCTTGAAGGGCCCCCGGCCCGTCCCCGCCCCGATGCCCGGCACCCAGGAGTGGCTTCTCATCATCCTCGTGGTCATCCTGCTCTTCGGGGCGACCGCCATCCCCAAGCTCGCTCGCTCCTTCGGGCGCGCCAAGGGGGAGTTCACCAAGGCCAAGCGGGAGTTCGACAGCGCGGCGGCGCGGGCCGAGCATGAGGCGGCGGGCCCCAGCGAGGAGCAGATCCGCCGCGCCGCGCGGGAACTCGGCATCGAGGAGAAGGGCAAGAGCCTCGACGAGGTCAAGCGGCTCCTCAACGAGCGGCTGCCGTAGCCCCGTTCCCTCAGGGCCCCGTCTCCGCTGCTGCGAAGCGCCGCTCCCCGATGCGCGCAAGCCCGAGCCCTGCGAAATAGAGGAGCACGAGCGGACCCGCCATCATGACCTGGCTCACCAGGGTCGGGTCGGGGGTGAGGAAGGCGGAGAGGACGACGATGACGAGGACCGCGACGCGCCATCTCCGAAGCCCACCGCGGGCGGTCATGAGGCCGATGCGGGCAAGGAGGTAGAGGACGATGGGGAGCTGGAAGCCGATGCCGAAGGCGAGAAGGAAGCCCAGCGCGAAGGTGGGGAGTTCCGAGACCTGGAGGTAGGGGATGGCCCCGATGGGGCCCGTGAAGGCGTAGAGGGCCCGCAGTGTGGCGGGCAGCACCAGGAAGTAGGCGAAGGCCGCGCCGCCAAAGAACAGGGCGACCGACGGCGCCACGGCGCGCCACACCATCCGGCGCTCGCGCGGCCGGAGCGCCGGGGCCACGAAGGCCCCGAGCTGCACCAGGATGACCGGGAGCGCGAAGGCGAACCCGATGGCGAGGGCCATCCACACCTCGGCCATGAAGGCGTCCACGGGGCGGGTGGCGATGAGCTGTACACCGGGCGGGACGAGGTCGTTCGCGACGGCGTGGTACGCCTGCGCCGCCATGGGGTCGTAGAGGGCGGGCCGCGGGAGCCAGACGCCGTGCCACGCCTCAAAGCGGAAGCTGAGGGCGAACAGCACCCCGAGGACCAAGGCGAGGCCGGAGGCCAGCAGGCGCCTCCGGAGCTCCTCGAGGTGGCTGAGGAGGTTGAGGCGCGCGTCGGGCCCGGCGGGGCGGGCGATGCGCCCGAGCACCACGAAGAGGGCCGCCACCGCGACGGCCAGCAAGGCGAGCGCGGTCACCCGCACGGCGCCCCCCGCGACGAGGGGCAACCCGAAGTGGGCCAGGCGGACG
>DATDQC010000242.1:0-5065 GCA_035292455.1 Thermoplasmatota archaeon | reverse complement strand
GAACTCGCGGCGCGGCTCGACCTCGTCCCCCATGAGGGTGACGAAGATCTGGTCGGCGAGGACGGCGTCCTCGACCGTGATCTTGAGGAGGGTGCGCGCCTCGGGGTCGAGGGTCGTCTCCCAGAGCTGCTGCGGGTTCATCTCCCCGAGGCCCTTGTAGCGCTGGATGCCGATGCCCTTGCCGGTCGCCTGGGGGTCCCACTCGGCGAGCAGGAGGTCCTTGGCCTTGTCGTCGTAGGCGTAGCGCTCCTGGCTGCCCTTCTTGAGCTTGTAGAGCGGCGGCTGCGCGATGTAGATGCGGCCGTGCTCGACGAGAGGGGCCATGTAGCGGTAGAAGAAGGTCAGCAGGAGGGTGCGGATGTGGGCGCCGTCCACGTCGGCATCCGTCATGATGACAATCTTGTGGTAACGGAGTTTCTGGAGGTCGAAGTCCTCCCCGATGGAGGTCCCGATGGCCTGCACCAGGGTGAGGAGCTCCTTGTTCTGGAGCACCTTGTCGAGGCGCGCCTTCTCGGTGTTGAGGACCTTGCCCCGCAGCGGCAGGACGGCCTGGAAGGCGCGGTCTCGGCCCTGCTTGGCGGAGCCGCCCGCCGAGTCGCCCTCCACGATGTAGAGTTCGCAGGCGGCGGGGTCGCGGCTCTGGCAGTCGGCGAGCTTGCCCGGGAGGCCGCTCCCTTCGAGGACTCCCTTGCGGCGGGTGAGGTCGCGCGCCTTGCGGGCCGCCTCGCGGGCGCGGTAGGCCAGGACCGTCTTCTCGACCACGATGCGGGCGACGGCGGGCGTCTCGTCGAGGAACTCCGAGAACTTGGTGTTGAGGAGGGTCTCGACGATGCCCCGGACCTCGGAGTTGCCGAGTTTGGTCTTGGTCTGGCCCTCGAACTGCGGCTGCGGCAGCTTGACCGAGACGATGGCGGTGAGCCCCTCGCGGCAGTCCTCGCCGGTGAGGCCCCCTTCGACGCCCTTGAGGAGGTCGTTCTTGCGGGCGTAGTCGTTGAGGCAGCGAGTGAGGGCGCTGCGGAAGCCGATGAGGTGGCTGCCGCCCTCGGTGGTGCTGATGTTGTTGGCGAAGGTGAAGACCGTCTCGTTGAAGGCGTCGGTCCACTGCATGGCGACCTCGACCGTCACCTTGTCTTGGGTCCCCTCGAGGTGGACGACGTCGGCGTGGAGCGCCTGCCGGCTGCGGTTGACCCAGCGCGCGAACTCCCGCACGCCGCCCTCGTAGTGGTAGGCCTCCTCGCGGGCCGGCTGGGCGCGTTCGTCGCGGTAGACGATCTTGACCCCGGCGTTGAGGAAGGCGAGCTCCCGCAGGCGGTTCTGCAGGGTGTCGAAGTCGAACTTGGTGGTCTCGAAGATGGTGGGGTCGGGCCAGAACGTGATGGTGGTGCCGCGCTCCTCCGGCTTGCTCGGGCCGAGTTCCCGCATCGGCTGGGGGTCGCCGCGGGCGAACTCCTGGCTGACGTGGCGCCCGTCGCGGCGCACGTCGGCGACCAGGCGCTCGGAGAGGCCGTTGACGCAGGAGACCCCGACGCCGTGCAGGCCCCCCGAGACCTTGTAGGAGGCGTCGTCGAACTTGCCGCCGGCGTGCAGGACCGTGAGGGCCACCTCGAGGGCCGGCTTCTTGTACTTGGGGTGGAGGTCGATGGGGATGCCGCGGCCGTTGTCTTCGACCCGGCAGCCGCCGTCGGCCTGCAGGACCACCAGGATGCGGTCGCAGTGCCCCGCCAGGGCCTCGTCGATGGAGTTGTCCACGACCTCGTAGACGAGGTGGTGGAGGCCCCGGGCGTCGGTGGAGCCGATGTACATGGCGGGGCGCTTGCGGACCGCTTCCAGGCCCTCCAGGACCTGGATGGAGGCGGCGGAATAGTCGGAGGCGGGCGCGTTCGCTCGCGTCGTGGCGGCCATGGGAAACGGGCTCCGAGGGCAGGTCCTGGCATCCCAGGGGGTATGCCCTCACGCGCGCGTACGCGTGCGCGCGTATAAGGGCTCCCTCACCCCTCCTGTTGATTTATATACTCAGGCGGGTGGGGTCGGAGGGCTCTCCGGCGCCTCGCTGAACGCCGCCTGCGGGCCCTCCGTGGGGGCCCTTGGGCCGCCTTCCAAGGTCTCCTGCGCGGTGGCCCGCTCGGCCTCCCGCTTGGGGGGTGGCGGCGGCAGCCCCACGAGCTTCGCCATGGCGGAGCGCACCGCCTCGCGGTCGTCGGCGTCGAGGCCGAAGTACTCGGGGAAAGCCGGCGTCGTGGTGAGGATCTTGGTGACCCCCTCCTCGCGCGCCCGCACCAGGCCGCGCTCCGTGAGCTCCGGGACATGCTCGTACACCTTGGAGCCGATCATCTCCACCAGCTCCGACTGCTTCATGGGCTGGTGGTAGGCGATGAGGGCGAGCGTCTTGAGGAGCTTGGGGGCGATCTCCATGGCGGCGAACCGTGCCGCGGGTTCGGCCGCCGCGCGGCGCACCTGCATCGCCCACTTCGCGCCCGCCTTCTGGACCTCAAGGACCGTCTCGCGCTCCTCGTAGGCCTTCTGCAGCTCCTTGGCCGCCTTCCGGATGGCGTCGGGCTCGAGGCCAGTCTCGTTCTGGATCTCCTCGACGGAGACCGGCTTGCCGGCGGCAAACAGGGCGGCCTCGACGACGTGGACCGGCTTCATGCCCTTCACGAGGTGGAGCGCCGCCTTCTTGGTCCCGAACGCGCCGTGGTGCGCGGCGGGGGTGGCGGGGGCGGCATCGTGGCCGGCGTGCGGGGGGTTGGCGGGTTCGGTGGCGGCTTCGGCGTTCACGCCTTCACCTCGGTGTCGGGGGGGAGAAGGGCGGCCGCCTCGGCGAGGACCGGGGTCACCCAGATCTCGCCGCGCGGGAACTCCTCCTGGCTGACCTGGACCTTGCCGTCCTTCATCAGGAACAGCAGGCCGTTGAAGGTCTGCACCAGGTCGGCGGAGGCCGCCTCGTGCAGGCCGGAGAACGGGATGGGGTGCGTGGGGTACTCGAGGATGCGCTGCCAGGTCTCCTGGATCTCGGCGTGCAGGTCCTCCTTGTGCATCATGTTTCCGAGGCGGCCGCGCATCTTGCGGGCGAGGCTGAGGCGGGCGTCGAGGCGCTGCTGCACCAGGACGCGCCGCACGTCGGCCTCGCGGTGCGCCTCCTCGAAGGCGCCGATGAGCTCCATGAGGGTGACGCGGCGGTCCCCCTTGTGGCGGATCTTCTCGTCGATGGGGGCCTGCGGGAGGGCCTGGACGCGCTCGGTGAAGTCCCACTCCTCGTTGGTGAAGGTCCAGTCGGGCAGATTGTCCCCGCCCACTTCCTCGGCCGCCGCGGGCTCCTGGACGGCGCGGTCGGCGACCTCGTCGGACTGCAGCTTGAGGACGGTCCACGCCATGAGGATGATGCGCCCGGCCGTCACCAGGTCGACGCCTCGCGACTGCGCCTCCTTGAGGTAGAGCTCGGCGAACTTGGAGAGGTCGAGGTCCCACGGGTTGAGGTGGTTCTGGATGACGAGCTCGAAGGCGATGGCGAGGTCGCGGTGGAAGGGGTCGCGGATGGCGACGTGCTCGCCGTCGTCGGAGGCCTGCACGACGTCGAGGAGCCGGTCGATGCGGGAGCCGTCGTCCTCGTCCTGGGCGAGCGCCTTGTGCCACAGCAGGTGGCGGACCACCTGGCTGGTGCGGAGTGTCGTCTGCGTCGTCACTGCCGCACCTCCACCGTGACCATTTCCTTGAGGGTGTCCGCGATGGTGGACTCCTTCGCCTTGGCCTTCTTCTTGTTGGGCTTGGCGGGGACCGGGGGCGCAGGGGCCTCGCCGTCGAAGCCGTCCTCGGCGCCGCCGGAGCCGCTGTTGCCGCCCCTCGGCTCGCCCTTCTCGTCCTTGAGGGTGTCGATGTCGAAGTTGGCGATGATCTCCGACTGGCCCGGCGTGGACTGGGTGACGCCGTAGAGGTGGTTGGCCTCCTTGAGGGTGATCTTGCGGAGGCTCACCACGATGAACTGCGCGTACTGGCTGTTGTCGCGGATCATCTTGGCGAGGAGCTCGGAGTTCACGGCGTCGAGGTTCTGGTCCACCTCGTCGAAGTAGTAGAAGGGGCTCGGGCTGAAGCGCTGGATGGAGAAGATGAAGGCCATCGAGGTGAGGCTCTTCTCGCCGCCCGAGAGCGCCTCCAGCCGCGTCACCTTCTTCCCCATGGGCTGCGCCTTGAGGATGAGGCCGCCCAGGAAGGGGTCCGCCTCGTTCTCGAGCTCCATGTGGGCGTGGCCGCCGTAGGAGAGCTTGGCGTAGACGTCGGTGAAGTTCTGGTTGATGGCGGTGAAGACCTCCATGAGGGAGGCCTTCTTCTTCTGCGTGATCTCGCCCACCAGGTTCTCAAGCTCCTTCTTCTGCGCGTCGAGGCGGGCGGTCTCCTCCTCGAGCCCCTTGCGGCGCTCCGCCTGGGCGTCGTACTCCTCGAGGGCCCGCAGGTTCACGGCCCCGAGCCTTTCCATCGTGGCCTCCTGGTTGCGGAGGTCGCGCTTGAGGTCGTCGTAGGGCGGCACCGTCTCGCCGGGGGCGGGCTCGATGGCGGCCTCCTTGAGCTCCACCATCGCCTCGCCGAGGGCCTCCTCGAGGGCGGGGAGCTTGGCCTTGGCGTTGGTGATGAGGCCGAAGTGGGTCTCCATCCGGGTCGCGACGGCGTCCGCCTTCGACTTGAGGTCCACCAGGGTCTGGTAGGCCTTGTCGCGGCGGTCCTGCAGCCCGGCGAGGCTCCCGGTCGCCTTCTTCTCCATCTTCATCACGGCCTCGACCTCGGCCTTGGCCTTGCCGTGGCCCTGGGTGAAGCGCTTGACCTCGTCCTCGGCGCGGGCCTGGGCGGCGACGCGCTCCTCGAGGGCGGCCTGCAGTTCCTTGCGGCGGGCCTCGACGAGGTCGAGCTGCTTGGCGGCGACGTCGCGGCGGTTCTCCGCCCCGAGGCGGGCCTCGGTGAGCTCCTGCACCTCGCGCTCCAGGGCGAGGACCTTCTCCCGCACGTCCTTGCGGGTGCCCTTGAGGAGGGTCTGGCCGCGCTCCACCCGCTCCTTCTCGAGGACGGCGAGGCGCTTGGT
>DATDQC010000241.1:0-3361 GCA_035292455.1 Thermoplasmatota archaeon | reverse complement strand
CCCTCGCCGCCCCCGACGCGGAGCCGGAGGGAAAGGCGTGAGGAAGCAGCGCTACCACGTCGTCGTCATCGGCGCCGGGGCCATCGGCCTCTCGGTCGCCCACCACCTCGCCAAGGCGGGCATCACCGACGTCCTCGTGGTGGACAAGGACTCCCTCGTGAAGGGGGCCACCGGCCGCAACGGCGGCGGCGTCCGGGCGCAGTGGACGACGAAGGAGAACATCCTCCTTGCCAAGGAGTCCATCCGCGAGTTCAAGCGCTTCGCCGCCGAGACCGGCCACAACATCTTCCTCCGCCAGGGCGGCTACCTCTTCCTCACCCGCAGCGAGGAGCAGCTCGCCGGGCTCCGCAAGGCGACGGCGTTCCAGAACGAGCACGGCGTCCGCACCCGGCTCATCCCGACCTCCGAGGCGGAGCGCCTCGTCCCCGGCCTCGACACCGCCGGCTGCGTGGGGGCGACCTTCAACCCCGACGACGCCGTCCTCTTCCCGTGGCCGCTGGTGTGGGGCTGGAAGGCGGCGGCCGAGCGCCGCGGCGTCGAGGTCGCCCCGTTCACCGCGGTGACCGGCCTGCGGGTCGCGGGGGGCCGGGTGACGCACGTCGAGACCAACCGGGGCGACGTCGCCTGCGACTGGGTCGTGAACGCCTCCGGGGCGTGGAGCCGCACCGTCTCCTCCTGGGTCGGCCTCCGGCTCCCCATCAAGCCGGAGCGGCACGAGATCCTGGTCACCGAGCCCCTCAAGCCCTTCCTGGACCCGATGCTGGTGGACCTCTCGACCGGCTACTACCTCAACCAGGACATGCGGGGCGAGCTGGTGGGCGGCATGGGGATCCACGACGAGGAGTCCATGGACTGGTCGTCGAGCCTGGAGTTCCTCCGGGCCTTCGCCAAGGAGACCGTGCGCCTCCTCCCCCGCCTGGGGACGGTCAAGGTGCTGCGGCAGTGGGCCGGCTCCTACGACAAGACCCCCGACGCCAAGCCCATCGTCGGCATCGCCGAGGCGGGCCCCAGCAACCTCGTCCAGGCGAGCGGCTTCTCCGGCCACGGGATGATGGTCTCCCCCATGGCGGGTCGGCTGGTTGCCCAGCTCGTGGCGGGCCAGCGGCCGGAGATGGACCTCCGCCCCTTCGCCCTCGAGCGCTTCGAGCGCGGCGAGACCGTCGAGGACCCCATGGTGATCGGATGACCGCGAGGGACATCCTGAAGAAGGGCCCGCCGCCTCACGACGCCATGCCCGGTGACGATGGCGTGGCGGTCGAGACCCTGGCCCGCGTGGACCTCAAGGGGGCCCTCGTCGTGGTCGCCTTCCCCACCACCGGGCAGTCCTCCTCCATCGCGGCGCACTACCTGGTCCGTCACCTCGAACTCCCCCTGGTCGGGCACCTCCGGATAGCCGACCTCCAGAACGTCGTCGCCATCCAGGACGGCCGCGTCACCTCGGCGGTGCGAATCTTCGGCGGCGAGGTGGAGTGTCGGCTCGACGGCCGCTGCCCGCGCATCTACCTCGTCATGACGGAACTGGCGCTCAGCCCCCCGCTCCTCAGCCGGGTCGGGGCCTCCATCATCGCCTGGGCGAAGGAGGGGGGCGCCCACCTCGTCCTCGCCATGGAGGGCGTGGTGCGCGGCGAGGGCGACACCACCCCCGATGTCTTCTGCGCGGCGAGCGACGCCGGCATCCTCAAGGAGCTCCGCAAGACCGGCCTCGAGCCCATGGAGCGGGCCCTCATCGCCGGCATCGCGGCGCGCATCCTCCTCCTCGGCCCGGTGGAGAAGGTGCGCACCGGCGCCATCCTGGTCGAGGCGACCCGCGACCACCCGGACGGGCGGGCCGCCGCGGCGCTCCTTGAGGCGCTCGCCAAGGTCGTCCCGGACGTCAAGATGGACTTCAAGCCGCTCCTTGCGGAGGCGATGCAGCTCGAGGAGGAGATCCGGCGCGCCCAGGCGCCGACCCAGGAACTCCCGCCGGGGACGCCGAACTCGACGTTCATCTAGAGACCCTTTCACAACCTTTCCTGTTGCGGGGCGGTTTCCGGTTGCCGCCCAGCAAGGGCAGCCGCAGATTACGCAGATGACGCAGATTCTCTCCTGGTCGAATCTGTGAAATCTGCGTAATCTGCGGCTGCCCTTTCGTCCGGGCCGAAGGGGATAACGGGAGCGTCTGGGCGATGAATGCAAAAACGGGCGAGTTCATCTGAATCCTCGAAATTTTCCTCTGACGCTCTCCGCGAGGAAGGGGCGGGACGCGCGGCCTACCCGTCGGCGCCGCGCCGCCTCAGTCCTCGAAGAAAGAGGCTGCGGATGCTTCCAAGGCGCCGCGGACGGGCTTCCGGGTGCATGGGCCGTACTTCCACGGCTTCCACGAGGCCCAGCTCTAGGGGGCTCTCGACCGTCGTGCCGGAGCCAAGGCAATGTCCTCCGCACAAGTAGTCGGTGTGGTTGGGGACAGGACCACGGCCAAGGAAGATGCGGCTGCACGCAGGGCACGTGAAGGCCGTCGCAGCCATGCGTTCTCCTTTCGCCAACCCGTCTTAGCGGTTGTGGCTAGACCGGGACCGCGCGGCAAGATGGACTCGCCGAGAGACTTTCGCGCTCCTTCCAGCGAAGCAAAATAGGCGCCAAGGTTCGCGCCAGCCAAGACGGGGCGGCGCCGCCGGCTGTTCTCAGGAGCACCGACCACCACCCTACGCCGACGCCGCCCCGTCCCCGGGTAGGCACCCTCCTCCCGTTTCACGTCGCCGGTTTGGGGGGCGCGGCCAGGATGGCCTGCGCCTCCTTGATCTTCTCCGCCGTCGCGGAGCAGGTGGTGTCCATCTTGGCGCGCTCCACCTTGCTCAACGGGTACTCGACGATGCGGATGAGGCCGCCGCGCCCCAGGACCGCGGGGACGCCGGTGGCGACGTCCTTGTGGCCGTACTCGCCCTGGAGGATGCAGCCGGTGGGGATCTCCTCGCGGGTGTCCTCCAGGATGGCCTTCACCATGCGGCCGGTGCAGGCGCCGGGGGCGTAGGCGGTGGCGCCCACGCGCTCGATGATCTCCATGGCGCGGCCCCGGGTCCGCTTCTCGAGGTCGGCCCAGTCCATGTCGGCAAGCTCCGGGCTCGACAGGGTGGGGGCGGGGAACATGGTCTCGCCGTGCTCGCCGAGGATGGTGGCGCGCGCCTCCCGGTTGCCGGTGAGGTCGCGCACGATGTCGGTGATGCGCGAGGAGTCGTGCAGGCTGGTCATGCCGATGACCCGCTCGCGCGGGAAGCCCAGTTCCTTCCACGCGACGTGGAGGAGGACGTCCACCGGGTTGGTGACGAGGAGGAAGACGCAGCCGGGGGCGTAGGCGGTGGCGCCCACGCGCTCGATGATCTCCATG
>DATDQC010000240.1:0-4183 GCA_035292455.1 Thermoplasmatota archaeon | reverse complement strand
CCCTTGTCCATGAGGCGGTTGAGGGACTCCTCGACCTTCTCGGCCGGGTTGCCCGTCTTGGAAGCCTCACCGAGGATGTCGTCCCAGCGGGCACCCTTGGAGCCTTCGAGCCGCTTGACGGTGGCGAGGATGGCGTCGTCGAGGGCATCCTCGGCGGCGTTCCCTGCGGGTGCGGCGGTCGGAGCCTTCCACGCCGGTGCCTCCGTGGGTGCCGCGGGTTGGGGAGCCTCCTCGTGGACGGGCACCTGCCCGCCGGGGAGAAGGTAGCCGAGGCACGACTTGACCATGGCGCGGTGCCGCTCGAGGTCCACGGCCCCGTAGGGCTCGCGGGCGAGGAGCGCCCCCTCCGCGTCGAGGCGACTGTGGCCGGCGGCGCCGAGCGACTCCGCCGTGGCGTTCGCGTCCCGGGCCGCCTCGACCGCCTTCATGCGGTCCACGGTGCGGCGGGCGGTCTGCAGGACCCACTGGTCGCGCGCCGCCTGGTCCACCACCGCCACCGACTCGGGGCGGATGGAGACGAAGACCGAGCCGGGCTCCGGCTCGTAGGTCCTCGCCTTCCCGGTCACCGCGACGAAGCAGGGGACCTCGAGTTGGCTGAGGACCTGCGCCGCCTCGGGCTGGTACTGGCCGGCGTAGACGGTGAAGACCCCGGTGGGGTCGCTGATGCGGGCGCGGTAGCCGTCGCCCCCCTCGCCGACCGGCTCGACCTCGGTGCAGACCCCCACGACGTGGAGGCGGTTGACCTTGGCGCCGAGCGGGGAGACAAGGAACGAAGGCTCCTTCTCCCCCTGTCCCTGGATGTGGTGGCGGCTCGGGTTGAACTCCTGGGCGAAGAGGCGGTGGGCCACCTCACGTTGGAAGCCCGCCCGGGCCCCCTTCGGGCGACCGGCCGCTCCGGCGGCGGCCCCTGTGGCCTCGCCGAGTGCCACCTGGCCGGGTTCGCCGGTCATCTCAGGCACCCCCGATCTCGCCAAGGAGCGCCTGGGCACCCGCCGCCACATCCTCCTGGAAGGGCGTGAAGCTGCGGGCGATGACCTGCATCCCGTAGTCGTCGGTGAGGGCGTTGCCGCGCGCCGCGAATAGGCGGCCGGTGAGGCGCTCCCGGAGCTGGTCCTGGATAATCTCGGGGCGGAAGGCCGCCTTGGCCTCCTCGATGCACGCCTCGAGCGACTTCCCGAGGAGGGCGACGGTCGCCTCGCGGCCCACGATGACGCCGACCGCGCCGGTGCCGTCGTCGAGCATCGCCTTGATGCGGAGGTCGGGGGCGCCGTCCTGCTTGGCGTGGAGGCGGCACTGGCCGGCGGTGAGGACGCGGCCGCACGACTGCGCCCCCTCCTTGTGGCCGCAGCGCAGCACCAGGCCCGAGCCGGGGCGGACCTCGAGGAGGGTGCCGACCAGGGTCACGTCGCTGGCGCCGCCCTTCTCGAGCAGCCTGCCGATGGCCATCGGAGGATGGACGCTCAGGGCCTGCGCCGGCGGCAGGTCGCCCGTGAAGGGGGTGACCTTGGCCCCCTGGTCGAAGTTGAGCTGCGGGACGCTGCGGAAGGCGCGCACGTACCCTCCTTCGATGGTGACGGCGTCGCCCGTCTTGAGGCCGAAGTCGTGCCAGGAGGTGAACTCGATGGCGCCCGAGGCGTCGGCGAGGGTGCCGCCCCACAGGCTGCGGGGCTGGCCCTGGACCTGGACCTGGCGCTCGGCCACCGAGAGGATGCGGCCGCTCACGCGGAGTCCGCGCATCCCTTCGGCGATGTCCGCAACCCGGACGTCCTGGATGCGAGTGGGGGTGGGCGGGAGCGAGGCCGCGTCCATCTTGGTGAGGCGGGTGCGGTCGCCGAAGTTGGCCTGCACCTGGTTGTTGAAGGTCTTGGTGTAGGCTCCCTGCACCTCGATGACGTCCCCCTTCTCGAGACCTTCCAGAGGGCGCCACGCGGTGTAGGGGGCGGTCCCCGACTCGTCGCCGAGGAGGCCCCAGAGGATGGTCTTGGCCTCGCCGCGCGCCGTCACCTGCTTGGTGTTGAGGCTGAGGAGGCGGACCTTGAGGTTGACGCTCGGGCTCTCGGGCGGGAGCTGGGCGAGCGGGATGCGCTCCTGGCTTACGGGGCCGCGCGGCACGGCGGGCTGGCCGCCGTAGTGGCGGATGAGTGTCCGGACCGCCTGGTCGGCGGGGACGCCGTAGTCGAGGTACTTCTGGAACTCCTCGCGGAGGTCCTGCTCGGCGACTTCGGTGCCGATCTTGGTTCCAAGCGCCCGGACAAGGTTCTGGAAGTGGGGCGCGGGGTCGTGGGTTTGCATGGTGTTGTTCTCCAACGGCTCGGGTGAATGATGCGGGCCGCAAGGCCAGGAAGCAGGGGGCTGGCATCAGGGAGCCGAACTGGCCAGCGTGCGTCCCATTTCACCCAACCCCGCCACCCCCATGAAACCTGGGGCTTAGGGCGAGTGAAACCACTGCGGCCTATGGAGAAACCGGGGTGAAAGTTCCGGTCAGGCCCGCCGCCGCAGGGCGGCTACGGCCAGGAGGGCGAAGGCGGCGAGCGGCAGGGCGAGGCCGGGGGCCCCGTTGCCGCCGGACGTGGAGGCTCCGGCGCCCTCCTCGAACTCGACGACGTCCTCCTCCAGGACATAGACCAGGCCGACGTCGCTTGAGGGGTTGTCCTGGAGCTCGAAGTCGCCCGTGCGGTCGAGGACCAGGGCGCTGCTGCGTTCCTGCAGCGGTGGAACGGTCAGGATGACGCCGTAGGACGTCAGGGTCACGGTGTGGGCGACATCGTCGTGGTTGAACACGTTGAGGCTCACGGCGTCGCCCACCGTCCACTCCCACTCCGCGGCGACATCCCCGTCCGTGATGAAACCGTCCGGGCCGACATCCACCTCCCAGGGGCAAGGATGGGCGGCGTTGCAGCCGTCATCCTGCGCGGATGCGGCCGGGGCCACAGCAAGGAGAAACGCGGGGAGCCAGAGGAGTCGGGTGGGGAACATGGCCATCGCTTCGGATTGGAAATGAGGGAAAGGGGGAAAAGGATGAGGTCAGGGGCCGAGGTCCGGACTAGGGTGTGGGCGAGGGGGTCGGGGTGACCGTTTCGTCGTCGTCATCCTCTTCCTCCTCATCTTCGTCTTCGTCGTCCTCGTCTTCCTCTTCGTCCTCATCGTCGTCGGCGTCACCGGCTTCGGCGTCGTCGGCGTCGTTGTCGTCGCCTTCGCCGCCGTGGCCGCGCCGCTCGTCAACGTGCTCGCGGACCTCGCTCCACTTCTCGCGGAGCTCGGTCAGGCGGGCCTCGAACTCGAGGATCTTCTCCGCGAGCTTGTCCTGATGCTCCTCGATCTTGAGGAGCTGCTCCTGGGCCTTGGCGGTCTCGGTCTCGTTCAGGCCGCCGCCGGCGAGGGCCTGCTCGAGGCGGAACTCGCGCATCTCCAGGCGGCCCATGCGGCGCTCAAGGGCATCAATGGCCCCGAGGAGGGCGTGCGCCTCGCGGCGCGCCTTCAGGGTCTTGTTGTGGATGTCCTTGGCGAGTTCGCACCGTTCGGCGATGGTCTCGTTGGCGGGGTCCTTGCAGATCTCCTTGAAGCGCTCACGGGCCTCTTCACGGCGATCCTTGGCGTCCTCACGGGCCGCTTCGCGGCGGTCCTTCTCGTCTTCGCGGGCGGCTTCGCGACGCTGCTTGGCCTCCTCGCGGGCCTGGTCGTCGCGGCCGTCGTCGTCCTCTTCCTCGGCGGCCACCGGCATCGCCAGGGCACCGAGGACGAGGGCGCCGAGGGCCAGGAGGGCCAGGGCGTTCTTCAGGGTCTTTCGGGTCTTCATGGATACTCCTCCTCTGAGGATACTCCTGATGCGTCCGCGGGGCTACTTAAAGGGCACCGAACGATGGTCGAACGGAGGCCCTACTCCTCGGTGTCCGTCCCCCCGTGGGCGTGCTCGTCGGCCACCAGGGTGCCGGTGGCGGGGCGCTTCCGGCACACCCCGGACTCGATGGCCGCCTGCTTGACCGCCCGCGCCACGACGCGGCCGACGCGGGGGTGGAACGTGCTGGGGATGATGTAGTCGGCCGAGAGTTCGTGCGGCTCCACGAGGCTGGCGATGGCGTGCGCCGCGGCCACCTTCATCCGCTCGTTGATGTCGGTGGCGCCGGCGTCGAGGGCCCCCCGGAACACGCCCGGGAAGGCGAGGACGTTGTTGATCTGGTTGGGG
>DATDQC010000239.1:0-6033 GCA_035292455.1 Thermoplasmatota archaeon | reverse complement strand
CGACCGCCGACCAGGGGGCCCACGAAGAAGCCGAGTCCGATGGGGAGGAAGCCGAGGCTCTGGTAGGCGGACGCGCGGTCGGGCCCCGCCACCTTGGCGACGTGGGCGAGGAAACCCGGGTAGGCCAGGATCTCGCCGAAGGTGGCGATGACCAACCCGGCCACCAGGTACACGAAGTCGTGGGTGAACCCGATGAGGGCGAAGCCGGCGGCAAAGAGCCCGATGCCAAGGGTCATCGCGGCAAACCCGCGCAGCCGGTCCGCCCACAGGCCAAGCGGGACGCCCACGAGGACGATGACGAGGGGGTTGATGGTGTTCTGCATCTCGACGGAGAACCACCGGGGGAGGTCCACGAAGTCGTCGATGTAGAGGGAGAGGAAGGAGAAGTTCATGCTGTAGAGGAACCAGAAGCCGCTGAAGATGGCCAGGAGCGCCATGAAGCGCCCGTCCCGCAGGCCGGGCAGGAACCGCGCGAAGCCGGCGGCGACGCCGAGGTCGGGGTTCGCCGGCTTGGGGTTGCGGAAGAGGGAAACCACGACGAGCGCCGCAAGGGCGACGGCGGCCGAGGAGGCGTAGAGCGTCAAGGCGCGGCCGACATCCTTGCCGGCGAGGTAGACGAGGCCGCCCGCCAGGAGGGGGCCGACGAGGCCGCCCACGTTGATGGCGGCGTAGTAGTAGGAGTAGCCCTGCCGGGTGCGCCCGGGCGGGCTGACGATGCCGATGGTGGCGGCGGGGACCGGCTTGAACGCCCCGGCGCCGCAGCCCAGGAGGACGACGGCCGCGAAGAACGCTGGCAGGCTGGAGGCGTTGGCGAACAGCAGGAAGCCGCTGGCGTAGAGGACGAAGGACGCCAGCAGGAGCCGCTTGTAGCCGAACCGCTCCGCCAAGGCCGAGGAGAGGATGGGGACCAGGAACGGCAGGGGCAGCAGGAGGCCCATCACGGTCCCTATGGCGCCGGTCGACAGACCCTGGTCCTCCATGCGCAGCGAGGCCACGGCGAGCGCCCCGTAGTAGGCCATGCGCTCCAGGAACTCGACGAGGTTGGTCACCCAGAAAACGACGGGGAAGGGGGCGCGGGCGGGCTGGACCGTGCCTGGGCTTGCATCGGGGGTCGGCTTGGCGGCCACGGGGCGGGGTGGGATGTGCCCATGATAGCGGTTGCGGATGCAGGGCTTGACCCCGGCGGGGGCCGCGATGGCAAAACGAAGGCAGGCTGCGACTATCCCCGAAAGATGGGCTGCGCGACCGAAGGGAGCGCGGCCTTGGCTCCGCGGCGTCAGCCGCGGAAGATGGGCCGCTCGCTCACCCGCACCGGCAAGGGCAGCGGCCCCCGCGGCTCACTCCCGGTGTTGGCCTCGCAGAACCCCACCAGGTCTTCCTTCGTCACCGCTTGGCCCTCCTTCCAGCCCGCCGCGGTGAGCCACTCGGGGCGGCGGATGCGCGGCTCGTAGCGTCCGGAGGCCTTCTCGCGCTCCCCCACCACGACGATGACGGGGACCCACTCCTTCTCGGCGTCGCGGATCTTCTTTCCGATGCCGCCTCCGGAATCGTCCACGTCGGCGCGGAAGCCGGCGTCCGCCACCGACTTGGCGAGGGCGAGCGCGTCCTGAACGAAGGCGTCGGAGACGGGGAGGAACCGCACCTGCGTCGGGGAGAGCCAGAACGGCAGCGTCGGCTTCTTGCCGGCCTGGGTCTCGAAGGCCTGGTGCTCGAGGATGGCGCACAGGTTGCGGTCGATGGCCCCCGACAGGCTGGCGTGGAGGAGGTAGGGGTTCCGGCGGCTCCCGTCCGCGGCGGTGTACTCAATGCCGAAGTTCTGCGGGTTCTGGGTGTCGATCTGGACCGTGGAGAGCGCGAACGCCTTGTTCACGGTGTCGTTGACGTTGAACTCGAACTTCATGACGAAGTAGAAGGTCTGCTCGCTCCACATCTCGACGATGACCGGCTTGTTGACGGTGCGTGCCAGGCTGGCGGCGAACTCCTTGTTCTCCTCGTAGAAACCCTTGACGAACCGGACGGCGGTCTCGAACGGCACCCCGAGCGACTCCATCCACGCCTTGGAGCGGTCGAACTGGCGCTTGAACTCCTCGCGCGCCTGCCGCAGGTCGGCGACCAGGGTGTGCATGTCGGGCATGGTGAAGCACCGCAGGCGTTTGATGCCCGCCGTCTCGCCCGACTGCTCGCGGCGGAAGGAGTAGTGCGTGAGCTCGTAGATGCGCGCCGGGAGGTGCTTGTAGGAGAGGGTCGCCCGTCCCATGGTGAGGTACATCCCGAAGCAGGCGGCGAACCGGAGGAAGAGCTCCTTCTCGTCGGACTGGATGCGGTACTGCCGGGCGGGGAACTTGTTGAGGTACTTGTTGAGGGCCGGGTGGTTGACGTCGTACATGATGGGGGTCTCGATCTGCAAGCCCCCCGCCTCGCGGCAGATGCGGTTGATCTTCTCTTCCAGGAGGCGCTTCACGAGCTGGCCCTTGGGGAACCAGCGCATGTTGCCGGTGTCGCTGCCCGGCTCGTAGTCCACCAGTTCAAGTTCCTGCATCATGGCGACGTGGGCGGGCGGGGCGTCCGCCTTCCGGCTGCCGCCGCGCTCGTAGGCGTAGAACTTGGCGAGGCCCGGCCACGGCTTGAAGTCGAACCTGTCGGCCTCGGTGAGGGAGCCGTCAGGGGAGAGGACGAACCACTGCGACTTGAGGGTCTTCTCCGCCTTGAGGGCCTGGTTCTGGCTCTCGTCGTCGATGGGGCCCTTGCCTCCGGCCGCCGGCGGGGTGGCGGAGCCGCCGGGGGCTCCCTTGGCACTGGCCCGGGCCTGCGACTGCGCGGCGGCGACGTCGGCTCCCACCGCGACGCCGTCGGGCAGGACATGGCGGGAGAGCTCCGAGAGCGGGTGGCCCTTGCAGCTGATGCTGAACGCCTTGTACCAGCCGAAGGGGGACTGCTGGACCTCGAAATCGGCGGGGAGGGCCGCCTTGAGGAGCGGCATCGCCTGGACCGCCGCGGCGGGGGAGGCCAGCGAGTTGGAGAGGTGCGCGTAGGGGTAGAGCATGACGCGCTTGACCTTGACCTGGGACGCGACCTCCACGACCTCCTTGGCCGCCTTCTCCGCGGCGCTCGGGAGGTTGGCCTCGTCGGCCTTCTCGACCGAGACGAAGGCGCACAGGCACTCCTCCATCCTGCCGGTCTTCTCGGCGTCGGTGAGCTCCGGGGCGGACTTGAGGGCCTTCTTGGTCGCCTTGTACTCGATGAAGTCCGAGTGCACCAGAAGGAGTTTCATGCCGGGGTTCCTGGCGCGGGGACTTGCCGGAGCGTGAAAAGGGTGGCGGGGTCGCTCGGTCGGCGCGGCCTCCGCGACCGATTTCAGCCGCTCTCCTGTTGCTTTATAAATGGCCCCTTCGGCATCCCTTTCATATAGCCCCCCTGCTGGGCCGCCCCGTGAAAGTCGCCGTCGTCCTCAACGGGGACGAACCGGGGGGGGACGACCTCAAGCTGCTCGATGCCTGCGACGCCATCGTGTGCGCCGACGGGGCCGCCCAGGCGCTCCTCAAGGCGGCCCACCCCCCGAGCGTCATCGTGGGCGACCTCGACTCCCTCGGGCCGGAGGCCTACAAGTGGGCCGACGCCCTCGACGTCCCCCTCGAGCGCCACCCCAAAGACAAGGACGAGACCGACGGGGAGCTCGCCCTCGAGAAGGCCTTCACCCTCGGGGCGACCTCCATCGTCATCCTGGGGGGCCACGGCGGCCGCAGCGCCATGTTCCTCGCCAACCTCAAGCTCCTGCGGCGCTGCCTCGACAAGGGGCTCGACGCCGTCATGGTGGGACGGGGGGAGTCGCTCCGCTACGTCGGGACCGGGGGCGAACTCGTCCTCGCCGGCCGGGCCGGGGCGACCCTCAACCTGGTGGCCACCGAGGGGGACGCCACCGTCTCCCTCGAAGGGACCTCGTGGGACGGCAAGGACATCGCCCTCCCCTTCCGGACCGCCAAGGGACTCTCCAACCGCATCGAGAAGGACGGCGCCAAGGTCGGGGTCAAGAAAGGCGTGGTCCTGGTCGTGGTGGAGCGCAAGCGCAAGGAGTACACCGCCATCTAGGGCCGGTTTCAAGATTCAGATGGGCAAGGGTGCGTGGCGTTCCCGCTGAAGCCGTTCGTGGGCCGAGGCCAGGAGCGCCACCCCGGCCACCGTGAGCCCCACCGCGAAGAGGTAGCTCACCGGGTAGGGGAAAAGCCGCAGGAGGGCGAAGGCCGACGCCGAGCCGGCGAGCGTCCCGGTGCCGACGGCGGCGTGGTAGAGCCCCACCCCCTGCCCCCGCCCGCCGGGGTGGAGTTCGGCCAGGATGAGGGGGCCGTTGGTCTGGATGAGGGCGAAGGAGAACCCCATCAGGGCGTGCAAGGCGAGGAGCAGGGGGACGGCGGACGCCCCCAGGAAAAAGATGGCGGCGCACAGGCCAGGGACGCCGACCAGCCGAAGCAGGGCGCCCTGGCGCACCCCGCGCGACTCCCCGACCCGCGCTCCGTGCCGCCCCGCCCAGGGATAGGTGATGGGGGTGACGATGTGGCTGGGGGCCTGGCAAAGGAGCACCACACCCGCGGCGAGGCCGAGGTGGGTCGAGAGGACCCCGGGGTAGCTGGTGAAGAAAGCGACCGAGCCGGTGAAGGTGAGGGCGACGCCGAGCGGCCACAGCCGATGGCCGCGCGCCAGGCCGGTCCGCAGGCCGCGCAGGGTGGGGAAGTCCAGGAGCCGGGCGGGGAAGAAGACCGGCCGCTCGAAGCGGCGCTGGCCGGCCTGCGCCACCCCCGGGTCGAATCCCCCAACGGCCGATGCCGGGACCGAAGGCGGGCCGGGCACCGTGCGCGCCGCGACCAGGGCGGCCAGGGCGGCGACCACCGCGGCGCCCGCGAAGACGGCCTGGAACGGAAGGGGCCCGGGCGCGAACCCCACCAGGATGGCCGTCCCCATCCCTGCCAGGAACGCGAAGCCGGTGCGGCGGCTCAGGCGACCGGTGGCGGGCGCCCAATGGGACCGACGGAGGCCGGCCAGCACCATGGTGGAGGCGGCAGGGGAGGTCGCCACCCCGAAGGCGGTGTAGGTCACCGCGCCCGCCACGTAGACCGGGAAGGGGGGGAGGAGGGCCAGGGTGGCGAGCGCCAAGGCCGCCACGGCGAACCCCCCCACGACGACGGGTCGGCGGTCATGCAGCCTGTCCACGAGGGCGCCCCACAGGAACGCGGCGGGCACCCCGGCCAGGTTCATGGCCGCCGTGGTGGCCGCCAGCGCCCACAGGGGTAGGTCGTAGTGAAGGACGACGGCGAGCGAGACCAGGGCGTTGGTGGCGCCGTCGGCGTAGCGGAAGGTGACGTAGGCCCAACTCCACGCCGGCAAGGGGTGTGGAGAGGGGCCGTCGGCCACGGACCGGCCACCGCGCGCCGCCTTGTGGAGTTGCCGACGCGCGCACCGAAGGCGATTTGCGCCCACGCGCCTTGGGGGGCGGCGTGGCGGTCGACGTGCTCACCCTGGTGACCCTGGTCGGGGTCTCCCTTGTGGGTGCGGGTTGGATCGCCCACCGGCTTGGCCTGCCGCCGGCTCTCGGCTACCTGGCGGTCGGCATGGCATTCGCCCCCAGCGTGGACGCGACGCCCGACATGCCGACGGAGGCGCTGTCGAAGACGGCCGAGCTGGCGGTCCTCCCCCTGCTGTTCTTCATCGGACTTGAACTCGACCTGCGGACGCTGCGGAGAGTCCTGTCCGAGACGGCGGTCGCCTCGGTCCTCAACATCCTCATCCCGACCGCCGCGGTGATGGCAGCGGCCTTCCTATGGGGTTGGGGCACCACTGAAGCCTTGGTCCTCGGCCTGGCCGTGAGCCTCTCCTCGACAATCTTCGGGGAGCGCCTTTCCGGCAGCGCCGGCTTCCCGCGCGAGATCCGCCAGCGGGTCCTCGGGATCCTCATCGCCGAGGACGTGGCCGCCGGCGCCATCTTGGCCCTGCTCGCGGTCCTCGGAGGGGTGGGGGAGGGCCTCGGCGGGTTGGCGTACTCCG
>DATDQC010000238.1:0-2633 GCA_035292455.1 Thermoplasmatota archaeon | reverse complement strand
CATGCCAAGGAAAGCGCCTGCTTCATCGATGTAAAGAGCGGCCGGCAGGCCGGTCGCGCCGTAGCGCGACCGTCCGCGGGGGGTCCGGGGGGCGGCAGCCCCCCGAACCTCATCCCCGGAAAAACGGGTGCCGAGCGAAAGCGAGGGGCCCGTTTTTCCGTTAGAGATGGTTGCGCACTTCCTCGGTGCCGACCCAGACCTTGGGATCCTCGCTCACCGAGGCCCACTTGACTGCGCCGTCGGGGCCGAGGACGAGTACGCCGCGCTTGGCGACGTTGGCGACACCGGCCACGGTGGCGGTCTCCCACACCTTGCCGACGACCTCGCGGTTGGGGTCGCTCACGATGGGTGTCGCGAGGTTGTGCGCCTTGGCGAACTCGACGTTGGCGAACGGGGTGTCGGTGGAGAAGCCGAACACCTTGGCGCCGATGCCTTCGAAGCGCCCGAGGTTGTCGCGGAAGTCGCACATCTCCTTGGTGCAGGTGCCGGTGAAGGCGAGCGGGTAGAAGGCGAGGACGACCGGGCCCCCCCCGAGGTGCTCGGAGAGCCTGAAGTCCTTGATGCCCTCCTTGGTGGCGAGCTTGAGGGCGAAGTCGGGGAGCCGTGTTCCGGGCTGGGGGGCCATGGTGGCGGGGACCCCGGGTCGCAGGATGAAGGTTGCCCCGAAGGCTTTTTTCTTGGGGTGGCGATGGAAGGGCGTGGTGAGCAGGTGGGTCAGCACCGGCCCGGCCGAGCCCTTGGCCGCCCTGGTGCGGCATGTCAAGGCCCTCACCGACAAGGGGTACTGGGTCCTGCTGGTGACCGCCAAGACCCCCGCCACGGTTCTACAGCAGGCCGCCCATGCGGCGGGTGTTTCGCCCGAGCGGCTCGCCGTGGCCGACGCCATGAGCCGCCCGGGCGGGGTCGGGCCGGCGGCGGGCGACGGGAAGGCCATCTTCGTCCAGGCGCCGAGCCTCCTCGAACTGCTGCTGATGCGGGCCGAAAAAGTGGTGTGGGGCCAGCGCGCCGCCCGCACCCACATCATCGTCCACGACATCAACACCTTCGCTCTCTACAACCCCCCCCAGGCCATCGAGCAGATGGCGCGCTACCTCATGGGGCGTGTGCGGTCGTACACAACCGTGGACTTCCTGGTGGACCCAAGGGCGACGCTGCCTTCGGAGCTGCGGAGCTTCTTCGAGGGGTTCTGCCCGGTCAAGGCGAACCTCGACTCCCTTCCCGCCCCCGAGCCCGCCGTCGTCAAGGGCGACGAGGCCGAGCGGCGCAGCGCCGACCGCGTCCCGCGCGCCGTGGCCTGAGTCCCCCTGCGGTCAGCCGCCCTTCAGGAGGGCTTCGAGTTCGCGCGGCCGGACGACGTGGGTTTGCGGGCCGGGGTGACCGAGGACGATGGAGGCGGCGGCCTGCCCGCGCCGGAGCGCCTCCTCCATGGTGCGTCCCTGGTGGAGAGCGGCGTACCAACCGGAGCGCAGGGCGTCGCCGGCCCCGGTGGGGTCCACGACCTTGGCGGGGAAGGCTTGGGTGTTGAGCATCTTCTTCCCGCTGCGGTAGAGGGAGGCACCGCGCTCGCCCCGCGTCACGACGACGGTGTCCACGTGGTCGAGGAACTGGGCGGCGTCCCCGTAGCGCAGGAAGTCGCAAGCGACACGGAGCTCCTCCTCGTTCACGAAGAGGGCGTCGGAAAGGTCCAGGAGCCCCTCGAACGTCCGCGTGTCGTACTGGAAACGGAGCTCCTGGCCGGGGTCGAGGGCGATGAACAGCCCGGTGTCGCGGGCCGTCGCCGCAATCTTGGCGTAGCCAAGCGGCTCTCCCGTGGAGAGGTGGAGCCAGGAGCCCGCCGACATGCCTTGCAGGAGAGAATCGGGGGGACCGTTCTCGGTCATGCCGGCCATGGGGCCCTGGTCCATGCAGTAGGACTGCCGGTCGAGGAGGTCGGTGAGGATGTAGCAGGTCGGCGTGCGCCCCCCCTTCACGGCGTCGAAGCGGAGGTCCACCCCGTCGGCGAGGAGCGCTGCCCGCCAGTCGGCCGGGAAGTCGTCGCCCACACGGGACCAAAGGCGGACCGGGACGCCGAGGCCGGCGGCGTGGCGGGCGATGTTGCATGCGGTGCCGCCCCACACCGTGCGGCGGTCGAGGACGGGGACCGACTGGCCGGGCTTGGGGATCTCCTTGACCTGGAGCTGGACGTCGATGTTGGTGTGGCCGCAGACGGCGAGAAACGCCGGCGCCGACGCGGCCTGGGCGGGCCGGACCCCCGAGGCCGCCGCCCCGCGCCGCTCAGGTGCCATGCTCCCACGTGGCGAGGTAGTCGCGCTGCCCCTTGCTCAAGGAGTCGATGCCGAGCCCCAGGGCGGCGAGCTTGAGGCGCGCCACCTCCTCGTCGATGGCGGCCGGGATGGCGTGGACGCCGGGGCCAAGCCGTTTGTGGTGGGCGGCGAGGTGCTCCATCCCGAGCGCCTGCACCGCGAAGGACATGTCCATGATCTCGACCGGGTGGCCCTGCCCGGCGGCGAGGTTCACCAGGCGGCCGTCGGTGAGGAGGTAGAGCCGGCGTCCGTCCTTCTGGAGATACTCGGTGACCCCCTGCCGCACCGTCTCGATCCGCTTGGCGCCCTTGGCGAGGGCGGGCTTGCTGA
>DATDQC010000237.1:0-6844 GCA_035292455.1 Thermoplasmatota archaeon | reverse complement strand
GGGGGGCGCCGTGGCCGCGGTGCGCGAGGAGGCCAAGCCCAAGCAGGCCCATCTCGCCAAGGGAAACCTCACGATGACCAACTACATGATGGCGCAGAAGAAGTTCCGTTTCTACATGGTCCTGCCCGAGAACGCGGTCTTCGCGGGCGGCGACCCCAAGCCCAAGGAGACGAAGGAGCGCTTCGTCGCGTGGGACATCCCGGTCCTCAAGCCCACCGAGAGGTTCACCGTGAGGTTCGAGGTCGGCGGCGTAGGGAAGGGCGACCTCGACGACGCCGAGTTGTTCGTCTCGGGCATCAACGAGGTTCACGTCGTGGGCGCAGACCCGTGGCACGGAGGCGAGGAATGAGCCTCCGCGGCGTTCCTCCGGGCGACCCCGGTCGCCTGGATGGTTGGCATGGGGAGGAGGAGTGATGGCGGCCAAGAAGCCGACCGCCGGCGTGCAGAGCAAGGCGGCGCGCGAGAAGGCGGCCCTTGAGGCGATGGACGACATCGCCAAGGCAATCTACGACGACCTCAAGGCGGCCGAGATCCCCCAGGTCGAGCTCTCGAGCCGCAACAAGACCAACATCGTCTTCGACGAGCGCCACCGCGTCTGGAAGTACGGCAAGGAGCTCACCACCCGCAGCGCCCGCACCCTCGACGGCGCCTACATGCTGCTCAGGACGATGTACATCTCCGAGTTCATCAAGGACATGATCCGGCAGAACAAGTCCTCCACCCTCCGTGAGATGTACTACATCAGCGAGGGCTGGGGCCACGGCAAGTTCCACTCCCAGGACGAGTCGGACCTCCTCGCCGAGGACCTCGAGGTCATGACCGGCGCGCTGCGGGAGGACTTCAAGCTGCGGCCGGAGGAGAACGGCGCCGCCATGATCGGCGACCTCAAGGTCGTGGAGACCACCCGCAGCGGCGTCAAGCGCACCCTGCACTGCCAGGACGACGTCGGGGACGCCGGCTACAACATCCCATACAACGTCGAGCCGGAGCGGCTGCAGTTCAAGGACGTCAAGACCGACTTCGTCATCGCCATCGAGACGGGCGGCATGTTCGCGCGCCTGGTGGAGAACGGCTTCGACACCAAGCACAACTGCACCCTCGTCCACCTCAAGGGGCAGCCGGCCCGCTCGACCCGGCGCCTCATCAAGCGCCTCGCCGAGGAGGCCAAGCAGGCCGTGGTGGTCTTCACCGACGGCGACCCCTGGTCATTCCGCATCCACGCCTCGGTCGCCTACGGCGCCATCAAGACCGCCCACATCTCGGAGTACCTCGCCACCCCGACGGCGCAGTTCCTGGGGGTCACCCCGTCGGACATCGTCAACTACGACCTACCCACCGACAAGCTCACCGACAAGGACCTCGACGCCCTGCGGGCAGAGCTCGAGGACCCGCGCTTCGACGACGACTACTGGCGCGGCGAGATCAACCTCCAACTCGAGATGCAGAAGAAGTCGGAGCAGCAGGCCCTGGCGAAGTACGGACTCGACTTCGTCACCGACACCTACCTGCCGGAGAAGCTCACCGAGATGGGCATCCTGAAGTAGCCTCGGCCGGCCGCTTTCGCCTTGGCCACAGATTGCTCAGATTCCGACGGAAACGGAAATCTGCGTAATCTGCGGTTCCGGGGGCGGGGCGCGGGCGGCGTCAGTACGTCGGCCGGACGAAGCCCCGGGCGCTTCCGCAGCGCAGGCAGAAGCCGAAGTCCATGCCGGGCCATGCCGGGTTGCCGCAGTCCCGGCAGACGACCCCGTGCTGGAGGTGGCCGCCGTGAACCCTCCAACCCATGAGGAAGGGCCACGCAACCAGCATCGAGGTGAAGACCAGGACGTTGGCGAGGGCGGGGAGGGAGACGTGGCGGGTGAAGCCGAGATGGGCGGCGAAGACCCCCCAGGCGAGGGTCGTGAGGACGACCAGGAGGAGGAAGGCCTTGCGGGGCGCCATCCGCTTCATGGAATCCTGTTGTGTCTTCTCCCGATATTTAGCCTGATTCGCATAAGTCTTGAAATGCCCGGAAACCGCCAACGCCGGCCCTACTCCTGGGAAACCCGCCCTTCGGGGTCCACCACGACCATGCCGACCTTGAGGCGCTCGGCCTCCTCGTTCGGGATGCGCTCGGCCACCGCCCCCTCGGCGAGGATGCGGGAGTTGCCGAAGGGGTCCTCGAGGACGAGGGTCACCCTGCCCCCCTTGCCCTCCCGGAGCGCCGCCAGGCGTTCCTGGAGGTCGAGGATGCGGCGCCGGGCCGCCTCGTCGTCGGCGTCCCGCAGGAGTTGGTCGAGGACGCGCTCGACGCGGACCAGGATGCCCTCGACGTTGGAGATGAACGCCTCGGACGCAGCGCCCGGCTCGATGGAGATGCCGAGTTCCGGGATGCGGACGGTCCCTGACGACGAGCGCACGACGCGCACCATCATGTCGTCGGCCGCGGCCACCTGGTACGTGTAGCGGGTCGGCTCATGCGATGCCGTGAGCACGAAGTCGGTGTGGCGGTAGCCGCAGCGCAGGCAACGCAGCAGGATCTCCAGGCTCTCCCCGAGGAACGGCAGGTCGATGCTCTCCGTCGTGTACTCGAGGCCGCGCCCGTCGCAGGCGGGGCAGGTGGCCTCGTCGAGGACGGTGCGCGCCACGGCGGCCTAGTGGGCCTTGGCCCAGGCGTAGTTCTTGAGTTTCGCCATGACGCCGTAGCCGCAGGCCGAGCAGCGCTTCTTCTGCATGTGGTAGCTGTGGCGGCCGCAGCGGCGGCAGCGCATGTGCGTGCGGCGTCCGCCGCGCTTGGAGGGGGTACCCGTTCCCATGGAGAGTCACCGGCCAGGAAGGCCTTGCAGGCCGCGCGACAGGGGAGATGTAGAAGAAGGTTGCGGGCGGGGGCGGAGGCGAGCGGGTCTTGTGGGGCGAGCCCCTGGCGGGGTCGTGCCCGAACACGAGGAGCCGCGCCTTCGGCGCCGCAACCGCCTGCGGGACCGCGAGGCCCTCGCCCTCCGGGAGCGCCTCGCCGCCAGCCTCGGGGGGGCGACCCTGTGGGACGACAAGGCCGCCGTCGAGGAGGCGGAGTTCCAGGAGCGGCGCATCCTGGTGGTGGACAACCAGACCGTCGGCCTGTGGGACGGCGAGGAGCCCGTCCTCTCCGTCCGGGGCCTCCTCCTCTACCGGCCCGCGATGCGGGCGGTGACGGTGGACATGGGGGCGGTCAGGTTCGTCGCCAACGGCGCCGACATCATGGCCCCCGGCATCGTCGAGGCCGACCCCGCCATCGCCGAGGGGGCGTGGTGCTGGGTCCGGGACGAGCGCAACCGGCAGCCGCTCGCGGTGGGGCGGGCGCTGGTGCCAGGGGGCGGCATGGTCCGGGGGAAGGGAAAGGCGGTCAAGTCCCTCCACCACATCGGGGACAAGCTGTGGGCGGTCGGGGAGCCCGCCTCCTGAGCGTTTTGGGTAGACTTATCAGGAGGGACTTTCTGTTCGTCTCCGAGGGATGCCCATGGGACTCAAGTCGCTTTTCAGCAGCAAGCCGGCGCCCAAGCCGGCCGCGACCACCACCGACTACATCGACCTGGAAGAGTACACGAAGAACACCGAGCTCTTCGACGGCACCGCCAGCATGCTGGTGCGCGTCGCGGAGATCACGAAGTACGAGGACCTCCGGAGCTTCGCGAACTTCGTCTACCAGGGCAACCTGCTCCTGCTGGACTTCTCCAGCATCGCCAACGACGAGATCATCCTGCGCCGCGTCACGGGCGACCTCAAGAAGCTCGTCACCGACATCAACGGCGACATCGCCGGGCTAGGAAAGAACATGATGATCGTCGCCCCGACGGGCGTCAAGATCGACCGCCACAAGGTGCGCGGCGCCTCGAAGTAGGCGCTCGTTCCCCCGCGGCGTCGGCCCGTTCGGCTTATCCCCCCTTTCGCGCGTCGTCCCGATTGCGCAGGAGTAGCCAAGCCTGGTCAACGGCGCGGGACTTAGGATCCCGTCCTTCGTGGTTCCGAGGTTCGAATCCTCGCTCCTGCATTGCATCGACCGAGCGAGCAACGGGAGCGAGGGCGATGCGGTGCAGCGAGGCCCGAAGGGCCGAGCGGACCTGCCGCGCCTGGGGAAGGCGCGGGAGGGGCACCAAAGCGCGCCGAAGCCCGCTTTGGCCACGACGGAGACTCCGCCCCTTGGACCTCCACTCCCCTGAAGGGCGGCCCGCGTCCTCGCCGCAGCGGCCATCCAACACCCTGAAGTGGCCGGCCGGAGTCGTCCCCTTGCCATGCCCGAGGCCCCGGTGCGTTCCGGTTTCCGCCCCGAACTGGGCCTGGGCTCGGTGACGCTGCTCATCATCGGCAGCATCGTCGGCTCGGGCATCTTCTTCCTCCCGGGCGGGATGCTCGACCAGGCCGGCAGCCCCTGGCCCGTCATGCTGGCCTGGATCGTCGGGGCCGCCGTGGCGCTCACCGGGGCACTCATGTTCGCGGAACTTGGGGCCGCCTTCCCCCACGGCGGCGGCCAGTACGGTTTCATCCGGGACGGAGCCGGTCGCCTGCCGGGCTTCCTGTTCTCCTGGACCGCCTTCACCGCCGTGCAGTCGGGGACCATCGCCGCGGTGGCGGTCGCGATGGCCAACGCCCTCGACGTCCTGGTGGGCCTGCCGGGGAGCTCCCCCTGCCTCGGCGGCGTGGACGCCGACGGCGCATGCTCGGGCCTCGAACTCCCTCCGTGGGGGGTCGGCTTCGTCGCGGTGGGCGTCATCGCCCTCCTCACCGTCGTGAACTATTTCGGGGTGCGGCGGGGCGCCCTCGTCAACAACCTCGCCACGGCGGGGAAACTGGTGGCACTCCTTGGCATCGTCGGCATCGCGCTTGCCGCGGGGGAGCCGGCCGGCAACTTCGGCGACGCCGGCGGCCAGTTCAGGGCCATGACCCTTGGCGGCTTCGCTCTCGCCGTTTCGAGCAGCTTGTTCGCGTACGACGGCTTCGTCCAGGCCACCTTCATCGCCCACGAGGTCAAGGAGCCCCGGCGGACGCTGCCGCGCGCCATCCTGTTCTCCACCCTCGCGGTGGCCGCCATCTACCTCCTCGCCACCTTCGCCTACTTCCACGTCCTCCCCGCGGGGGAGGTCTCGCCCGAGGCCATCGCGGGGGACGAACCCATCGCGAGCGAGGCGGTGGGGAAGGTGCTCGGCGCCACGGCGGCGGGCCTGGTGGCGCTCGCCATCGTGGTCTCCACCTTCGGCACCACCAACGCCTACGTCCTGGCGAGCCCGCGCATCTATCACGACGTCGCCAAGGACGGCGAGTTCCCCGCCGCCTTCGGCCGCCTGTCCCGGCACCGCACCCCGACGTACGGGCTCTGGTACGGTGCCATCTGGTCAGGCCTGCTCGCGCTGTCGGGAGGCTTCCTTGCCCTCGCGAACCTGACGGTCTTCGGACTCTACGCCTTCTACCTCGTCACCGTGGTCGCCTACTTCCGCCTGCGGCGGCGCGACCCTGCCGCCTTCCAATCCTTCCGCGCCCCGCTGCGTCCGGCGCCGGCAGCCTTCTTCGGCCTCGCCGCGGTCGCCGTGCTGGTCTCCTACGCCGCCCACGACCTGCCGCGACTTGGCGAGCTCTCCTCGCCGGCCGGGCTCATCGGCAACACCACGGTGTTCGGCGCCCTCCTCATCCTGTCGGGGCTGGCCGTCTACGCCGTCCAGGAGCGGCGGCGGCGCAGCGCGTGAGCGGGCCCGCCCCACCGCACCGAGACCATCCACCCGCGCTTCCGGTGAAGCTCAAATAGCGTCGGGCTGTCGCCGGCCCCGCCAGCCTTCCCCTGGAGGGCGTTTCCTGGAGGTTTCCCGTGAAGAGCGAGCTTCTCCTCAAGATCAAGGACGCCGAGACGGAGGCCTCCCGCCGCGCTGCCCAGGCCGAGACCGAAGGGAAGGAGAAGGTGGCCGAGGCGCGCCGCCAGGCCGAGGCCATCCTCGCCGAGGCGCGCACCCAGTCCGACTTCGCGGCGAGCCAACGCCTCGAGCAGGCCCGCAAGGCGGCCGATGCCCAGGCGCAGCGCACCGTGGCCGCCGGCCGCGACAAGGCCGCCGCCCTCCGCAAGCGCTTCGAGTCCGGGCTCGCCGGGGCCCCCGACCGTGTCACCAAGCTCTTCGAGGGGCGCCTCTAGGATGTTCCGCCCGGCCCGCATGACCCGCCTCCTCGTGAGCGGGCACCGGCAGCACCAGGCCGGCGTCATCGAGGCCCTCCACCAGGAGAAAGCCGTCCACATCGAGGACTACCTCGACCCCACGGGCACCACCCGAATCGGCGAGCCGCTCCCCGAGGGCCAGGAGGTCTCCGACCTCCTCCTTCGCCTGCGCGGCCTCGTGAAGTCCCTCGGCTCCTCGGGGGTCGGCGCCTCGATCCCTGTCGAACGCCCCGCCGCCCTCCTCGCCGAGGCGGAGGCCGCCATCTCCCCCGTCCTCGCCCGCGCCGCCGAGGCACGCTCCCGGCTGCAGCAGGCGGAGGCGGAGCAGGCGCAGCTTGCACCCCTCGCCGGCCTCGACGTCGACCTCGCGGTCGTGGGCGCCCTGCGCTCGGTGCGGGGCTTCCTCGGCACCGCGGCCCGCGACCCCCGCCCCCTCCTCTCCGGCACGCCCCACGAGGCCGCCGTCGCCCCCACGGAGCGCGGGGTGGCCGTCGCCCTCTTCGTCGCCGCGGCCGACGCGGCCGCCGCCGAGCGGGCGCTCTCCGAGTCCGGCTTCCAGTCGGTCGAGGTCCCCGCTGGGCGCTCCGGAACCCCGGCCCGGCGCCTTGCGGCACTGGCCTCCGAACATGCGGCCGCCGGGCGCGACGCCGCCGCAGTCGAGGCCGAACTCGCCGGGCTGCGCTCCTCCTGGGG
>DATDQC010000236.1:0-6237 GCA_035292455.1 Thermoplasmatota archaeon | reverse complement strand
GCAGACCTGGCCGACCTGGACGCCGAAGGCCTTGCAGGCCGCCTCGTCCCACGTCTTGTCCACCACCTGCAACTCGAGGAAATGGTTGCCCGAGCCGAGCGAGCCGAGGCTGCGCCGGCCGCGCACGCGGGCACGCTCGTGCACGGCCCGCGCGTCGGCGCCCGCGATGGCGCCGCCCTCCTCCATGTGCTCGCGGTCGCTATCCGTGGCCCACCCGTTGTCCACCGCCCAGGCGGCCCCGCCGTCGAGGATGGAGTCCAGGTCCGACTCCGCAAGGTCCAGGCCGCCGCGCGAGCCCATGCCGCACGGCACCGCGTCGAAGAGCGCGTCCACCGTCTCGCGCAGCTTGGGCCGGAGGTCCCGCTCGGTGAGGGGGGTGCGAAGCAGCCGGACGCCGCAGTTGATGTCGAAGCCGACGCCGCCGGGGGAGACCACGCCGCCCTGGTCGGGGTCGAACGCCGCCACGCCGCCGATGGGGAAGCCGTAGCCCCAGTGGATGTCGGGCATCGCCAGGCTGTAGCCCACGATGCCAGGCAGGGCGGCGACGTTGGCGACCTGCTCGGGGGCGAGGTCGTCCTTGATGGAGGCCAGGAGGGGGGCGTCGGCCACGATGCGGCCGGGCACCCGCATCCGCAGGCGGCCGTCCTGGCCGCGGTAGTCCTGGGGGATTTCGTGCACCGCCTCGCCCACCTTCCGCAGGGGGCCGTCCCAGGTCACAAATCAGGCCACGCCGGGGGCGACTTGGCCTTTTCTGGACCCCTGCCGACCGTGGCCCCCGCGCCGCAAAGCCGAAAAACCCCAGAGGGACCTCCCTCAGCGTGGACGTACGACTCTTCCCCCTCGCCATCGCCCTCCTCGCCGTGTCGCTCGCCGGCTGCTCCGACGGCGGTGGCGGTTCCGGCTCCGAGGCCGACTTCTCCGACCTCCAGCTCACCGCCACCGACGACACCGGCATCATCCGCGGCATCGCGGTGACGGAAGCGCTGCAGCCGGTGGCCGGGGCCGCCATCGAGCTCGTCGGCCAAAACGTCCAGGCCGAGACGACCTCCTCGGAGGACGGCGCCTTCGGCTTCGACGGCCTCGCCCCCGGCACCTACTTCGTCAAGGCCTCCAAGCTCGGGTACGAACCTGCCCAGCAGGACGCCGAGGTGGTGGCGGGCCTCCTCGAGCCCGACGTCGTGAAGATTCTTCTGCGCGCCGACCCCTCGTCGCTTCCGAGCTACGAGGTCGAGCACTTCCAGGGCTTCCTGGAGTGCTCCGCGACCGCGGTCCTGTTCTTCTTCCCGTGCAATGTGCCCCTCACCGGCATCACCATCGGCAACGACGACTACGAGATGAACTGGAACCTCACCGGCAAGGCGGACTGGATGCACGTCAGCCTGGTGTGGGAGCCGACGCAGCCATTCGGGACCGAGCTCTACTTCAACCTCGTCGAGCCCGGCAACTACGACATCGTGGCGTTCACCGGCGGCCCGTCGCCCCAGGTCGCGGACGCGAACGAGACCGCCCTGGCCCCCATCAACGCGGCCCGTCTCTTCGGCGTCGAAATCGCCGGGAACGGTGAGCAGGGCGTCGCCGGGGTCGAGCTCCAGCAGGGGTTCGATGCCTACGTCGTGGTCTTCCATGGCTTCACCCCGCCCGAAGGCTACCAGTTCTGGCGCGACGGAGAGCCGAAGCCCCCGACCTAGGCGGCTTCCCGCTTCAGACGTCGAGGAGGACGTGCAGCCGCCAGCGCCCGTCCTTGCCACGCTCGCACCGCAGGTCGTGGTAGGTGACGGCCTTGACCTCGACGCCGCGGCCGTGGCGCGAGGCGTCGTAGCGCACCGTGTTGCCGCGTGCCGTGAGCTTGAGCCCGCCGTCCGGTTGGTCCTCGACCGCGACGCCACCGCCAGCCCACAGGACATCCTTGGACGCCAGGAGCCACAGCAGCTCGGCCAGGAACGCCACCACGAGGCTCGGGCGGTCGGGGGCCTCGAGCGAGAACGACGCCTCCTCATATAGCGGGCCGACCACCTTCGGGGAGTCGCGCCCGGTGACCACGCACACCAGCGCCTGCGCCGCCTCGCTGAGGGCGTCCCCGAGGGTCGCCGCCTCCGCCTCGATGGCGATGTCGGCCGTGTGGTCGGCGAGGCGGAACGCCATGCCCCTCCATCGCGGAGACGGATTAAGACCGCTGGCGACGCAGGCGTTGCGCTCGACGTCCTGGACCACGAGGCCCTCCACCCCCTAGGCCACAGATTACGCAGATTTCACAGATTTTCTTTGCCGTCGGAATCTGCGAAATCTGCGTAATTTGTGGCCAAAGTGGGTTTGGGTGCAAAGCAGCGGATGCTTGTGGCGAGGCACGTCTATCCGCGAGCGCTGAGGCCGATGGCGAGGTACATGAAATCGTACGAAGCGTGGGCGACCATGAGCGACCCTAGCGTCCAGCCGCGCCGGTAAAGGTACCCAAACAGCAGCCCGATGGCAAAGGTGACCCCAACCTGCAGCAGCACCCCCCCTCCGGCGTGGGCCAGGCCGAACAGGGCAGCCTGCCCCCACATCCCAAGGCGTCGCTGAAGGAGGCCGCGGAAGAAGAGCTCCTCGCCCACGCCGGCGCCGACCGAGACGGCGATGGCGAGCGGCCACGTCATCTCTCGCAGCAACGCGGGGACCTCGTCGTCCTTGGAGGTCTCGGTGAGGCGGTCGATGCCGCCGGTGGCCGCGTAGTAGAGCAGGATGGCCACCATCACGCTCGCCAGGAGACCGGCCCCCAGCAGAAGGCCGCGGCCCAGGTTCGGCAGGAGGGGACCGAGCCGTAGGTAGCGCTTGGCGCCCTCCCAGGGCCGTGTGCGCGTGCCGAGCACCCACGCGAAGGGGACGGCGGCGAACATCAGGAACGAGAGGGAGGAGTTGACCCAGAGATCCCGCTCTGAGACCTCTCCGAGGCCATCCTCGAGGCGATGCGCCGTGTCCGAATCGGGGGCCAGGTTCAGAACCGCCATCGTCACGATCCCGAGGAGGAGCATGAGGCCGATGGCGGCCAGGTCGATGCCGAGCACGACGTTCCAGAAAGTCCTCCAACCGCCGCGCCGGGGCGCCTCAGGCTCCGGTGCCGCGGAATTCGTGGACGGCGGGGACGGGCCCGTGCTCCCGGTGGCGGTGCCTGGGCCGACCATCAGCCCCACCGGTGCCACGCGGGGTGGCCTTCCTTGACCGCGACGAAGGTCCCGTCGCAGGTCGCGGTGACCTTGCCGTCGCAGAGGACCTCGCAGTGAATGGTGGCCCGGTCGGTATCCACAGACAGGGCCCGTGCCTCGAGCCGCAGCGGTTTGCCGTAGGGTGTTGGCCGCTTGAGGCGGACGTGGAAGTCGGCGGTCACGGTGCACTGCGGGGCGCCCCAGCCGTGGCGGTGCATGAGGACGGTGGCGGCGCACCAGTTGGAGTGGCAGTCGAGGAGCGTGCCGAGGATGCCGCCGTTCACCACGCCGGGGAAGGCCTGGTGGTGCTCCAGGGGCGTGTAGGCCATGACGAAGCGGCCCTCGGGCGTCTTGGGGTCGCCCTCCCAGCGGCTCTTGATCTGCAGCCCCTTCTTGTTGGCCGGGCCGCAGCCAAAGCAGATGGAGTTGGGGGCGTAGCGGTCCTGGTCGGCCGTCATGGCACCCGGCCGACCCCGCCCCGGGCTATGGCCCTTGCGTCCCGTGGACAGCCTAATGCGGAGCGTGCGCCTCGGCTCCGCGTGGATGATCCCGCCCTCCGGCGCACGCTGCTGCAGTGGTACGACGCCCACCGGCGCGACCTGCCGTGGCGCCGCACGCACAATCCCTATGCGGTGCTGGTCTCGGAGGCGATGCTGCAGCAGACCCGGGTCGAGACGGTCCTCCCCTACTACGAACGCTGGATGGAGCGCTTGCCGACCGTCGCCGCGCTCGCCGCCGCGGACGAGGACGATGCGCTGGCACTTTGGAGCGGGCTCGGCTACTACCGGCGCGCCCGCAACCTCCACGCCGCCGCCCGCACCGTGATGACGGAGCACGCCGGCCACCTTCCCCGGACCGCCGAAGGCCTGCTCGAGCTTCCGGGTGTGGGGCCCTACACCGCCGCGGCCGTCGCCTCCATCGCGTTTGGCGAGCCGGTGGCCGCCGTGGACGGCAACGTCGTCCGGGTCCTGGCACGGCTCGACGCGGTTCGCGGCGACGTGGCGCGCCCCGCCACGCGTCGCCGGCTCGAACGGCGCGCCCAGCGACTTCTGGACCCGCGCCGACCCGGCGACTGGAACCAGGCGGTCATGGACCTCGGCGCCACGGTGTGCACTCCGCGCCGGCCACGCTGCAAAGAATGCCCGCTCCGCACCGCCTGCAAGGCCGCGGCGGCCGGCATCGCCCAGCGCATCCCCGAATCGGCGGCGCGCAAGCCTGCCCCGACCGTACATGTCGCCTTCGCTGCGGTCGCCGAGCGCGGCCGCATCCTCATGGTGCGCGAATCGGAGGGCGGCCTGCTGCGGGGGCTGTGGCGGCTTCCCGGAGGAGCGCAGGGAGGGTCGCTGGCGGCCGCGGTCCGCGAACAGACCGGCCTGCGGGTTCGCGTGGCACCCCGCGGAATCGCCCTGGAGCACGCCTTCTCCCACCGCATCTGGCTCATGAAGGTCCACCGTGCCCGCGTGCTGGCCGGACCGGCGCAGCCTGCCCGGCCTGCTCCCGGCGCGGCGTGGGTGCCCCTTGTGGAACTCCACCGCCGCCCGCTCTCGACCGCCATGCGGCGGGCCCTTGGCGCGGCAGGTTTCGAGGTCCCGGAGCGCAGGGCTAAAGGCCGCCCCCCCTTGGGCGAACCGTGAAGGCGGCGGCTGCCCTGGCCATCCTGGTCGCGGCCACGGCGACGAGCGTTGCCCTCCCCGCGGCGGCAGAGCCCACGGCGGCGACGGGACCCGACCTCACCGTCCTCATCTACCACCCCTACCCGGACGACGCCGACCCGCTTGGATTCGGCTTCCCGGCGGGCGGCCAGCGCGACGCGTTCTGGGCACGCTACGGCTCCCAGGCCCCGGGCACCGCGTTCCCCTACCCGTACACCGTGGTGGACGGCCTCCACGCGGTGGCCGGCATCCCGGACCAACGCCAACCATTCGAGAGCACCCGCGAGGCCTACGCCGCCTCCGTGCGCGACCGGCTCGCCGCCGAACCGCCGGCGACCCTCGTGGTGAACGGTTCGCTCGACGGCAACCTCCTGCGCGTGGAGGTCGAGGTCGACCCGAACGGCCCCCTCGACCGCGCCGACCTCCGGCTGTGGGTCGCCGTGACGGAGGACCACGTCGCCTACAAGCCGCCGCCCAGGCTCTCGAACGGCGTCTTCGACCACCGCTTCACAGTGCGGGCCATGGAGGACGCCGGGCAGGTGGACCTCGCCGCAGGCAACACTGTCCACCGGACTGCCGGGTTCACGCTCGACCCCGACTGGTCGCGCGGTCAGCTCTCCGTGGCCGCCTGGCTCGAAGAGAACCCTGAGGAGGCGACGTTCCACCCCGACCGGCTGTTTGCCCCGCACGAGGTGGTCCAGTCGGCCCTCCACCGGGTGGACAGCCCGGCCGCGACCCGGCAGGAGGGCAAGGCGGTCCTCCTCGAGATGCTCTCGGCGACCTGGTGCGACCCCTGCCTCTACGGCGACACCGCGGCGGACGACCTCGCCCGCGAGCACGGCGTGCCCGACGTCGCCCCTCTCACGGCGGACTCGGGCTACCTGCGCCGGCCGCTCCTCCCTCCCGCCCTCGCGGCCGCCCTGTCGCTCGCCGCGGGGGGCGCCGTGGTGGCGCTCGCCGTGCGGAGGCGGCCGTGATCCAGATTCCGCAGGCCACCGTGGTGGCCGCACTCCTCGCTGCCCTCGCCGCCCTTGGCGTGGAGGCCAACGCGCTTCGGCTTGGGCGCACGGCACCCCCCCTCGCCCGGCGCCTCACGGTGGTGGCCGCGGCGCTCACCGTGGGCGCCTTCCTCTTCCTGCTTGGCCGCTTCCTCGCCGCCGACATCTCCTACCAGGCGGTCTTCCTCTACGCCAAGACCGACCTGCCGCTCCGGTGGCGCCTCGCCGCGGCGTGGACCGGGCGCGAGGGGAGCCTCCTGCTGTGGACCGCAGCGCTGGCCGGGGTCACGGCCCTCGTGGCACGGAGCCACCGCCGCCCCGCCGCCGAGCCGGAGGAGGAGCGCGCACGCGGCTGGACCCGCCTCTTCCTCCTCGCCTTCCTCGCCGCCTTCCTCGTGGCGGTGGCAC
>DATDQC010000235.1:0-7805 GCA_035292455.1 Thermoplasmatota archaeon | reverse complement strand
CGTGGCCTACCGTCGAAGCTTCCTCGACGACGTGGTGGACCGCTTCGCCGAGGCGTGGCTGGCGCTCGGGCCGCCGGAGCGCCGCGGGGAGGCCGCCCCGCCGCCGGCCCCGGAGCCCTGACGGCTCAGTCGCGCCGGCGCCGGGGCCACAGCAGGACCACGGCGGCGAGGATGGCACCCACGGCGCCCGCCGCGATGCCGACGAGGACGCTCGGAAGGGCCTGTCCGACCGAGGCCAGGGTGATGGCGTGGGCGCTCCAGTGCGGGACGCTCACCATCACCTGCAGCCCGTCCTCGTCCTCCACGACCCAGAACTCCGGCTGCCCGCCGTCGTCGCTGGGGTCAAGGATGTCGGCAAGGCTCGAGGCCTTGAGGAAAACCACTTCCTGCTCCGAGCCGTCGTCGTTCAGGTCGAAGTAGCGGAGTTCGAGGTCCGCGCCGGCGACCAGATCGGGGTCGATGTCGAGCACGATGGTGCGGCCGGTGGAGAGTTCGGCCTCGACCTCGATGCGGACCGGGTCGTCGGGGGTGGCAGCGCTGCCGCGGGGCATGTGGACGTCCACGTCCACGTCGCCGAAGGACTCGACTTCAACGCCGGCTCGCGCGCCTGGGCGCCGCACGTCCACGCGGGCACCCACATCGCCGCGCTGGATGGCGGCCTCGATGTGCGCGTCCCCGCCCGCCGGGCGGTCACGGGGCTCGCTGCCGCGTCCCTGGGGCGGGGCGATGTGGATGGAGAGGAAACCATCGGTGGTGACGGTGTCGCCGTCCCACGCGGCGTTGGGGGCCACCAGGTAGGCCTTCTGACCGCCGGGCAGGGTGACCATGGCGCCGGCGCGCTCGCCTTCGCCGCGGCGCACCACCTGGGCGCCGTCCACGAGGTCAATCGTGAAGGTTCCCTGGTCGTCGCGTCCGCCGTGGAAGGTCAGGAGGCCGCCGGGGTTGTCGTGGATGCGAACGAGGTCGGGCTTGGGCTCCTGGTCCTTGGGGACGGGGTCGCCCAGGATGACCTCGATGGAGTCGCCGCGGTGCTCGACGTGGACCTCGCCGTCAATCTCGCCGGTGTAGTAGAGGACGTCAAGGAGGCGGACGCCGTCCACGGTGTAGTTGCTGAGGAGCAGGTCCTTGGGCTCGCCCACGAAGCGGACGTGGTGCTGCTCGCCCGGCCGGTCGCCGCTCGGGCGGCCGCGCGGGCAACCTTGGGCCTCCGGGTGCTCCTTGCAGAAGCGCTCGGCGCAGAAGCGGGCATCCTCGGGACCGCCCGCCTCACGGCACTCGTCGGAGTTGCGGGGCGGCGGGCAGGCGGGGTGAGGCCCCTGCTGGTCGGAGCCGGAACCCTCGGAACCACGGGGCGGGGAGGGGGATGGCGACGGGCTCGGGCAGGGGGGCGGCGGGCAGTCGCGGACGTCGGCTTGCGCATCGGCGTCCTCGGTCTCGGCCTCGGCGTGGAGCCGGGCGCACTCCTCGCGGTGCTCGCGGGCGCGCTTGCGCTCCTCGCACTTGGCCTCGTACTCGTCATCGGGGTCCGTGCAGTACTCGTCGAGGCAGGTGTCCCGCTCGGGGCCGGGCGGGGTCTCGCGGCATTCGGGAGGAAGCGCCGGAGGGGTCTCCGAAGGGCGCGGGGCAGGGGTCGTGGAGGGGGAGCTGTCGTCCCCACCTTCCCCGTCGGAGCCCTCTTGGGCGACGGCAAGTCCAGAGACGGCCAGGAGAAGGGCGGTGAGAACGGAGGTCAGGCTGACGCGCATGTCCACTCCTACACCCCCTCTCCACGCCTATAAGGCTCCTCGGACAAGGCTCGAACGTTCCGGGCGAAGGTGCGTTCAGAATCGCTACGTTGTCCTGCCTGGCGGATTGAACCCGGCGGCCCCCCCTTCACCCATCACTCTATACCTCCGGCATCCATCTTTGCGCGGCTGAAAAGCCAGCTGGTGAGACCATGCCGACGCAACCAATGATAAAGAAGAACTTCGACGCGCCCGACGAACGCAAGAGTCCGTTCACGCGCACCACCTTCCAGGTGGTGAACCTCGGGGGCATGTCCTTCAACAAGGAGACGCTTCAGCCGGGATGGCGCTGGTCGCAAGATGTCAAACCCGTGGCCAAGACCGAGAGTTGCCAGAAGCACCACGTCAAGATTTTTCCTGTCGGGGCGCCAGCACATCCGCATGGAGGATGGCTCGGAAATGGAGTTCGGACCCGGAGACGTGGCCATCATCCCCGCCGGCCACGACGCCTGGGTGGTCGGCAACGAGCCCAACGTCCTGCTGGAGTTGTCCGGCGCCGTCAAGGCATAGGCAGACAAACCTGATTGGGGAACGACCACTTTCGCTCCGTTCACTCACCCCCCAAGAACGGGGAAATCCCCCCTTCCACTCCTGTTGATGGGATAGGGCGCGGTGCGTCTCTACTTCGCCTTTGGGCGGGATTCATCTACGGGTTTAATGCGCGGGCGTTGAAGGGTCGCCGCCGGTCCTTGCCTGCACCGCCGGGGGGTGGGTATCTTTAAAGGGATAAAGTGCCCATTGCGGAGTTATGCTGCACAAAACCCTGGTTGCCGGCCTTCTCGCCATGACCGCCGTTGCGCTCTCCGGCTGCTCGAGTGGCGACGGCGCCTCGGCGAGCATCTACGTCAAGGACGCCGCCACCGACGAATTCGACGAGATCCACGTCGTCTTCAACGAGGTCTCCATCCACCAGTCCCAGTCCGCCGACCCGGAGGTCGGCGCCGGATGGAAGACACTCTTCTCGGACGAGGCAGGCCAGGACGTTGACCTCCTCGACGCCAGCGGGAACCGCGCAGCGTTCCTCGGCGAAGCCGGCCTCGGCGCCGGCCACTACCAGCAGATCCGCGTCAACGTCACCGCCGCCTACGGCGTGAGGGACGGCGTGCGCACCGACTTCACGGTCGAGAAGGAGACCCTGAAGTTCTCCGGCTCGTTCCGTGTTGCCGAGGGCAACGAGACCCGCATCGTCCTCGACATCGACCTCGACCAGTCGGTCGATCAGGACGGCTCCACCTGGACCTTCTCCGGCAAGGGCCACACCACGGCCGAGCAGGTCAAGGACAGCGAATCGGGCGACGATGCCGACGACCAGGGTGAGGTCGTCGAACTGTAGGCGTGCGGCGCCCGCCCCCCATCCCTCTTAAACGCTGCCTCTCTCAGCCGGCCCGAGGCGTCCTTGGGCACCATCGCAGACAACATCAAGGAGATCGAGGCGGAGATCCTCAAGACGCAGAAGAACAAGGCCACCGAGTTCCACATCGGGAAACTGAAGGCCAAGATCGCCGCCCTCAAGGCGCAGGCGGAGAAGCAGGCGTCGCAGGGCGGAGGCGCCGGCCTCAGTTTCGCCGTGAAGAAGTCCGGCAACGCCACGGTCGGGTTGGTGGGGCTGCCTTCGGTGGGGAAGTCCACCATCCTCAACGCGCTCACGGGGCAGGAGACCTCCGCGATGGCCGCCTACGAGTTCACCACCCTCACCGTCATCCCCGGGATGCTGCACCACCGCGGCGCCGACATCCAGATCCTCGACATGCCCGGCATCATCGCCGGCGCCCACCTCAACAAGGGCCGCGGGCGCGAGGTCATCGCCGCCGCGCGCAACTCCGACATGATCCTCGTGACCCTCGACTGCACCAAGGCGCGCGACCACCTCCCTATCATCATCCGCGAGCTCGAGCAGTCCGCCATCCGCATCAACCGGCGCCCCAAGGACATCGCCGTCCACTTCACCCAGCGCGGCGGCATCAAGGTGTTCTGCACCAAGAAGCAGACCCACATGAGCGACGAGCAGATCGCCGAACTGGTGGCGCAGTTCAAGGTCAACAACGCCGACGTGGTGGTGCGCGAGGACATCACGCCGGAGGACCTGGTGGACCGCCTCGCCGGCAACCGCGTCTACATCTCCGCCGTCTGCCTGGTGAACAAGGTGGACCTCGCCGGCGAGGAGGCCTACCGCGACATCGAGAGGTGGCTCGCCGAGCAGGACTTCCCCGCCATCCCGCTCGCCGCCAGCAAGAACTGGGGCATCGAGAAGGCCAAGGACTTCATCTTCGAGAACCTCCACTTCATCAAGGTCTTCCTCAAGCCGCGCGGCAAGGAGGCCGACATGAAGGAGCCGCTCATCGTCAAGTCCGGCACCGACATCGGGATGGTGTGCGACCTCCTGCACCGCGAGTTCCGGCGCAAGTTCCGCTACGCCTTCGTGTGGGGGAAGTCCGCCAAGTTCCCCGGCCAGACCGTGGGCATCGACCACAAGATGCTCGACGGCGACATCCTCACCATCATCACGCGGCAGTGAGACGAGACCCGGTCGGCGCGGCGACGGGAGACGCCAAAGGCTAAGGCCCTCGATTTGGGTGGCCCGCTTCGTGGACGGCCTGCGCGACGACTGGACCCTCCCGGAGGCCAACGCCGCCCTGCCCACGGTCAGGGCACTCCTTGCCGAGGGGCGCGCCGCCGTCGCTGCACTCCGGGACGTCGAGGCGCAGCTCCAGGACCTTCGCATCGTCTGGGGCGACGCTCTCCTCGACGCCGCGTGCCCCGGCCACGGCGAGTTCACCTCGTACGCCCAAAGGTCCGGTGCGCTCCGGCACGACCTGGAGACCGTGGAACTCCGCTTCCACGCCCTCGGCTGCGAACCCAAGGACCTCGAGCAGGGGCTGGTGGACTTCCGCGGCCGCGTCGCGGGACAGGAGGCGTACCTGTGCTGGCGGGACGGCGAGGAGACGCTTTCCTGGTGGCACCCCCTCGAAGGGGGCTTCGCGGCGCGGCGCCCCATCCCTGGCGCGAAGGCCCCCGTGCGGCCTTCATAACCCCCCGCCCCCAAGACGTTTGTAGGACCCGCGCCTGGGCCGCTGGCCCATGATCCAGAACACCGTCCGCGTCATCGGCGTTCCCCTCGACCTGGGGGCCGGCCGGCGCGGCGTGGACATGGGCCCCTCGGCCATCCGCGCGGCCAAACTGCACGACCGCATCCGCGCCCTCGGCTACAAGGTCGAGGACGGCGGCAACGTCTTCAGCCCGGAGCCCGAGGAGCGCACCCCGAAGGACCCGAAAGTGAAGTACCTCGACGAGGTCCTGGCGGCCTGCAAGGATCTCGCCGACCGCGTGGACCGCGCCGTCAAGGACGGCGTCACGCCCATCGTCCTCGGGGGCGACCACTCCGTCGCCATCGGCACCCAGGCCGGGCTGGCCCGCAACTCCAAGCGGCGCGGCCTCATCTGGTTCGATGCCCACGCCGACTTCAACACCCACGAGACCTCGCCGTCGGGCAACATCCACGGCATGCCGGTCTCCGCCATCCTCGGCCTCGGCCACGACCGGCTCGCCAACTTCGACCGCCCGGGGCCCAAGCTCGACCCCCGGAACGTCGTCCTCCTCGGGCTCCGCAGCGTGGACAAGCAGGAAGCCGAACTCCTCACCGACAGCCGCGTCACCTACTACACCATGCGCGACATCGACGAGACCGGGATGCGCAACGTCGTCGAGGAGGCGCTGCAGCGCGCCGGCAAGGGCGTGGACCAGGTCCACCTCTCCTTCGACCTCGACGTGGTGGACCCGCGCTGGGCCCCCGGCACCGGCACCACGGTCGAGGGGGGCCTCACCTACCGCGAGGCGCACCTCGGGATGGAGATCCTCGCCGACTCCGGCCTCCTCTCCAGCCTCGAGTTCGTCGAGGTGAACCCCCTCCTGGACAACGGGAACACCACCGGGAACTTCACCGTCGGCCTCATCGCCAGCGCCCTCGGGAAGTCCATCGTGCAGCCCGACGCCGCCAAACCGGGCGGCCGCAAGGGAAAACGCGGGCCGTTCTGAGGGCATCGAAGGGGAACGCCGCCGCCCCGTCTTCGAATGGTTAATAAGCGTCCCTCCATGGGCACGCCAATCCCTCAACGGGGAACCTCCTGGTGACCCATGGCGTTTGGTCCGGAAACACCCACCAGCCCGCGCTTCGCCGCGTGGCGCACCGCCCTCTGGATCGGCCTCTTCCTGGCCGCCGGCCTGGCGCTCCGCATGGCCTTCAGCGTCGACGCCGCCTTCGACGACGAGACGGGCCGCTACATGTACACCGGGAACGACCCGTACTACCACGACCGCACGGTCCACTCCATCCTCGACACCGGCGAGCACCTCCGGTTCGACCCCGCCATCAACTACCCCGCGGGCGGCTACAACCCCAACCCGCCCCTCTTTGACTGGACCACGGCGCCGGTCGCGGTCGGCTTCGACGCCCTCGGCGCCCAGGACCCCGTGGGTCTCGCCCTCAACGTCATGGTCGCGGTGTGGGGCGCCCTCATCGTCCTCCCGGTCTACCACATCGGGCGCGACCTGTGGGGCCGCCGCGCCGGCCTGTGGGGGGCGTTCTTCATCGCCGTCTCGGCGCCGCACATCCAGCGCACCATCTTCGGCTTTGCCGACCACGACGCCACGACGCTGTTCTTCATCGCCCTCGCCTTCTCTTTCATGGTCAAGGCGCTCCAAGCCGTCGAGCGGCGCGAGTACGTCACCGACTGGCGCCACGTCGCCGCGGTGCGCGCCGGGCTCCGCTCGGCCGTCTCTGCCAACCGGACCGCCTTCCTGTGGTCGGCGCTCGCCGGGACCGCCCTCACCGCCACCGCCGTGACCTGGAAGGGCTACCCGTACGCCCTTGCCGTCATGGCGATCGGCATCGGCGTCCAGCTCCTCAACGATCACCTCCGGAACCGCGACTCCACCGCGGCCTTCGGCCTCTACCTGATTCCGCTCGCCATGGTGGCGGTCCTGCCGTACCTCCTGTTCTACCGCGCGTTCCCCACCTTCCTCGACACCACCGTGATGCCGAGCCTCTACGTCCTCCTCGGGGTCGTCGTGGTCGGCCTCGTCCTGGTGCCGACGCGGCAGCTGCCGTCCATCCTGGTCTTCCCAGTGCTCATCGCTGCGGCGGTGGGCGGCATCGTCGCCCTCAAGCTCTTCGTCCCCGGCGTCTACACCACCATCAGCACCGGCCTCGGGTACTTCCAGCAGTCGAAGCTCTACGGCACCATCGCCGAGGCGCAGCGCTCCGAACTGGGGTACGTCGCCGCCAGCTTCGGCTTCTTCAGCTTCATCCTTGCGTTCTGGGGCTTCGGCAAGCTCCTCAAGGGGACGTACCGCGGCGACGGTGCTGCCACCCTGGTGGCGTCGTGGTCGCTGGTGGCGCTCTTCATGGCCTTCGCAGCGACCCGCTTCATCCTCAACGCGGCGCCCATCTTCGCCATCCTCATGGGGGCCGCCACCTCCGGCATCGTGGGCAAACTGGGCTTCGCCGAGGTCGGCCGCCGCTTCCGCGCCCGCCCCGGCGGCGTGGTGGGCGGCGCCTTCGGCAGCCTCGACGGCAAGAGCGCCATCGGTGCCTCGCTGGTCTTCCTCCTCCTCGTCGTGCCGAACGCCTGGATTGGCGTCGACGCCGCCATGCCAAGCGAGTACGAGGCCGACCACAACCTGGACCGCCAGTACTTCGGCGCCTTCGGCATCAGTTTCGAGGTCCGCAACGACGGCTGGCTGCCGGTCATGGACGAGCTCGGGGACCGCGACAGTTGCCGCAGCGACCCGCTCGCCGTGTGCGCTCCCGGGGATGCCGACTACCAACCCATGGAGGACCGACCGGCCTTCATCGCCTGGTGGGACTACGGCCACTGGGCCACCGGCATCGCCTTGCACCCCACCGTCGCGGACCCCTTCCAGAACCACTACAACCTGGCCGGCCGCTTCCTTGCCTCGGAGTCCGAGCGCGAGGCGGTGGCGTGGCTCACCATCCTCCTCCTCAACAACGACTACGCCAAGAAC
>DATDQC010000234.1:0-2067 GCA_035292455.1 Thermoplasmatota archaeon | reverse complement strand
CCGCTCCTGGCCCCCGGCTCCTACCGCGTCGAGACCGACGACGTGCAGAAGCTCGCGGCGACGTTCCAAGTCGTCGTGCCGGCGACCTGAGAAACCGGGACTCGGCGCGCGGCTTCACCTTCGCCCCCGCCTGAGACCGGGTCCTTCAAGAGCCCCCGTCGGCTCGCCCGCTCGTGAACGCGCGCTTTGGCCCCCTGGTCTCCGCCGAGGAGGCTGCGCAACACCTCGACGACCCGTCCTGGGTCTTCCTGGACTGCCGGCACGACGTCGCCGACCCCAAGAAGGGGGCGCGCACCTTCCTCGTGGAGCACGTCAAGGGGGCGCACCACGCCCACACCGACCAGGACCTCTCCTCCCCGGTGGGCGATGGCCGCCGAGGACGCCACCCCCTCCCGGAGCCGGCCGCCTTCGTCGCGTGGGCAAGCGGGATGGGCATCGGCCCCGAGACCCGCGTGGTGGCGTACGACGACCAGGCCGGGCAGTGGGCGAGCCGCCTGTGGTGGCTCCTGCGGCACTATGGCCACCCCCACGTCGCCGTCCTCGACGGCGGACTCCTGCGCTGGAAGTCGCTCGCCCTGCCCCTCGGATCCAAGGAGGAGCCGCCCCGCAAGGCCGCGGATTTCAAGGGCTCCCCCGGCCACATGCCCACCATCGACGTCTCGCGCGTCGAGTTGGACCAGGAGCGAGGCAAGGGCTCCTACCTCCTGGTGGACGCCCGCGGCAGCGACCGCTACCGCGGCGAGGTGGAGCCCATCGACAAGCGCGCCGGCCACATCCCGGGCGCCGTGAGCGTCCCCTACGCCGGCAACGTCGGCTCCGACATGCGCTTCCTTCCCCCCGAGCGGCTCCTCGAGCGCTACGAGAAGGGGCTCGGCGTCCAGGAGGTCGGCCGGGTCGCCTGCTACTGCGGCTCGGGCGTCACCGCGCCGCACGACATCCTCGCCATGGAGGTCGCCGGCATGGGGACGGCGGCGCTCTACCCCGGCTCCTGGTCGGAGTGGAGTTGGCCCGAGGCGGAGCGCGCCATCGAGGCGGCGCCGGGCTCGAAGGCGCGGTAGCCGTCGGGCGCCAACCCTTAACGCACCGACGTCTTCGCAGGACCAGCGATGAAGGTCAAGGTCGCCCTCGTCCAGACCCGCGCCGACGCGGACGCCACGTCCAACCTGGAGCGGACGCTCAAGCTCATCGACCAGGCTGCGAAGAAGGGGGCCGAGGTCGTCTGCCTGCAGGAGCTCTTCCTCGGCCCCTACTTCCCGCAGCGCGACGACCAGGAGGAGTTCGACCGCGCCGAGGCCGTCCCCGGCCCGACCACGAAGGTCCTCGAGGCGAAGGCCAAGCAGCACAAGATGGTCATCCTCGCGAGTCTCTTCGAGAAGCGCGCCAAGGGGCTCTACCACAACACCCTCGCCGTCATCGACGCCGACGGGACCTACCTCGGGAAGTACCGCAAGATGCACATCCCCGAGGACCCGCGCTTCTACGAGAAGTTCTACTTCGCCCCCGGCGATTTGGGCTTCAAGGCTTGGAAGACCAAGAAGGGCCACCTCGGCACCCTGGTCTGCTGGGACCAGTGGTACCCCGAGGCGGCCCGCCTCACCGCTCTCCAGGGCGCGGACGTCCTCCTGTACCCCACCGCTATCGGCACCTGGCACGGCGAGATGGAGCTGAAGGAGGAGCAACTCCGGGCCTGGCACGCCGTGCAGCGCGGCCACGCCGTCGCGAACGGCTGCTACGTCGTCGCGGTGAACCGCGTCGGCACCGAGGGGGAGCTGGACTTCTGGGGCCACTCCTTCGTCTTCGGCCCCGGCGGCGAGACGGTGTACGAGGCGGGAGAGGGCGAGGAGGTCGCGGTCGTGGAACTGGACCTCGGCCGGATCGAGACCATCCGCCGCGGTTGGCCGTTCCTGCGGGACCGGCGCGTGGACGCGTACGGCGACCTGGCGAAGCGGTTCGTGGACTGACGAACGGGTTCCTCGTTCGCTTCGCTCACTCGGAACCCGTTCGTCAGGGTGCTGAATATTCGGGGGCCCTCCGGGCCCCCGTGCCCCCTCGGAGCGTCGTGGGGTC
>DATDQC010000233.1:0-2795 GCA_035292455.1 Thermoplasmatota archaeon | reverse complement strand
GGTCGAACGCCTCGCGGACGCGGGCGGCCTGCCAGACGAGGAGCCGGCCGGCCTGGATCTGCACGTCCATGTCGGCGAGCATCGCCTGGACGAGCTGGAAGTTCCCGATGGGCCGCCCGAAGGCCTGCCGCTCAGACGCGTACCTGAGGCTCGCCTCGTAGGCGGCCTGCGCGATGCCCACCCCCCCCGCGGCCACCGAAAGGCGGCCGTGGTTGAGGACGTGCATGGCGTTCCTCCAGCCGTCGCCTTCCTTGCCGATGAGGTGGTCCTTGGGGATTTTGCAGTCGGTGAAGGCCAAGGTCGCGGTGGGGCTGCTCCGGAGGCCGAGCTTGGTCGTGGTCTCGACGCCGACGCACTGGAAGCCCGGCGTCCCCTTCTCGACCAGGAAGCAGGAGATGCCCTTGTGGCGAAGGGGCGGGTTGGTCTTGGCGTAGACGATGACGTAGTCGGCGAGGCCGCCGTTGCTGATCCAAGCCTTCTGCCCGTTGAGCGCGTAGTGGCCTCCCTTCAGGGTCGCCGTGGTCTGCATCGCGGCGGCGTCGGAGCCGGAGCCCGGTTCGGTGAGCGCCCAGGCGCCAAGCTTCTTGCCCGCTGCCATGTCGGGAAGCCAGCGCTTCCTCTGCTCGGGGCTGGCGAAGTACTTGAGGGTCGAGCCGCACAGCGAGCCGTGCACGCTGAGGGAGGTGCGAAGGCTGCTGCACCCCTTGGCGAGCTCCTCGGTGAGGATGGCGTAGGACACAGCGTCGAGCCCGCCCCCGCCGTACTCCTCGGGGAAGGGGGCCCCGAGGAGCCCCTGCTCGGCCATCTTGTCGTAGATGCCGTGCGGGTGGTCCCCGTTGCGCTCCCAGTCGCGCACATAGGGCTCGACGTGGGCCTGGACGAAGGCGCGCGTGGTGTCGCGGATGAGGCGCTGCTCGTCCGTGAGGGCGAACTCGACGGGCACGGGGGCGGGGAGCATGAGCTGGATGAAAAGCTGGATGGAGCCCGGCAGGGTCGTCGGGGCTTGCGTTTGTGCACGTCGCGACGTTTCAGCGCCTGCGACGTTGCAACGTGATGGCAAATGCGAGAAGCAGGGCAAACGAAGGTAACCCCAGCCACGAAATGGCAAGCTTGCCCGAGGGCATGACCTGGCAGGAATCACCCCCGTCACCTCCCTGGGCAAGACCCACTGCGCCTCCGCCGCCTCCCCCGAACGAGCCGGTTCCTCCGTCTCCGGCTCGCGATAGGACTTCCCCGGGCCGACCACCCGAACCCGGTTCGGCCACCGTGCGACCCGGAAACTCTGAGAAACCGCTCCGAGAAGCCACGATGTAGGTGCCGTTGCCCCCTTGGCCTCCCCGAGTCTCGGCCCATGAAGACCCCCCTGCACCCCCCACGCCTTGGATGCTGATGCCGCCCTGGCCTCCGATGGCGGTCGCGTTGCCTCCACGACCACCGCTCCCGGCCAACAAGTTCCCTTCAACCTTCTCAATCGCTTCCGCGTACGAGAAACATAGGTCCACGCCTTTGCCTCCGGTGCCGGCGAGGGCGGTCGCGTTTCCGCCTCGTCCACCCGCAGCGTTGACAGAGATGCCGCCGTCTCCGCCGTAGGCCGCCGCGTCGCCGCCACGTCCCCCCGGGCTCCCGCAGGTCCCCGACTCGCCGCGGGCGTTGGCGTCGCCTCCGGATCGATCGATCGGGGGGACGGGCTCGCGGCGGTCATCAACCCCCGCGCCTCCGTCGTCGCCCGAACACTCCTGGGCCGCGCCGCCTTGAGCGTCCGCGTCTCCGCCAGCGCCTCCCTCACCGTCCCGCCGGAGGATAGGTCCAATCACGGCTCCCTCGATGATGACCTGGCCTCCGCGTCCCCCCTCACCGGCGACGGCAAGGGCGTGAGGCGCCCCAGTGGCGAAGGCATCGCCGCCGACGCCGCCGTTTCCTGCTTGGAAGATCGCTCCGTGCGAGACGATCGAATCGGCACGCACGACAATGGTCCCGCCGCGTCCGCCCCCCTGTGCCAGCGCCGAGCCGGCCGCGTGGTCCGTGGCGCCCTCGTTCCCCGGGGCGGCTTCAAGGTACGTTCCCGCTTCCAGGATGAGAACACCGTCGATGTGGATGAGGATGTCCGGGCCATCGGTGCCCGGCAGGCTTGGGGAGGCCGTCCTAAGGGCCGACGCGAGCGTGAGGGGTCCGGGACCGGTGATCTCCAGGGGCTCTCCATCGGCCTCGAGATTGGCAATCCGCATTCCGGGTACCGTCTCAATGCGGAGAGCCTGAGCCCCTCCCGACATCAGAAGCATGCAGAGGCCGCACAAAACACCCAGCAAACGCATGGAGGGCATCATCGCGCCAGCAAGAACTGTCCACCTTTAGTATGCAGGCGCACACTTGTTGGCCTACGGCAGTTGAAAAATTTTGGAAAGGGGAAGGAGGAAGAGGATTGGCGGCATCTCCGTGGTTCAAACCAGACTGCAAAGCTTCGGTCCAACGCCCCCAGGCGCCGTCGCTCCGTTGCCTGCACCGGTCGTCCCGATGCCTTGGACGCCAGCGGGTCCGGCAGGATTTCCCGACCCCCCTTGGCCACCCGCACCTGGCTTGGCGATGGAGTGGCCTTGGCCTCCGTCCCCACCTTCGCCGCACAGGCCGTCTCCACCCGCTCCGGGCGCGACGTCACCCGCCTTCGCGTTGCCACCTTTGCCCCCGGCACCGCCGGCGCAGTCGTGGTTGAACGTGGCTTTGCCACCGTTCCCGCCGCGACCGCCAGCACCCGCATCGGCGAGTGAGGTCGCGTCGCCTCCGTCGCCTCCGTCGTAGAG
>DATDQC010000232.1:0-9995 GCA_035292455.1 Thermoplasmatota archaeon | reverse complement strand
AGATGCGGCAGTCCTTCCTCGACTACGCGATGTCGGTCATCGTGAGCCGCGCCCTCCCCGACGCGCGCGACGGCCTCAAGCCGGTGCACCGCCGCATCCTCTACGCCATGAGCGAGCTCGGGATGGGCCCTACCTCGGCGTACAAGAAGTCCGCCCGCGTCGTGGGTGAGGTCCTCGGCAAGTACCACCCGCACGGCGACTCCGCGGTGTACGAGGCGATGGTCCGGATGGCGCAGCCGTGGAGCCTCCGGTACCCGCTGGTGGACGGCCAGGGCAACTTCGGCTCCATCGACGGCGACGGCCCCGCCGCGATGCGCTACACCGAGGCGCGCCTCGCCAAGATCGCCACCCCGGTCCTTGCCGACCTCGACAAGGAGACCGTGGAGTTCACCCCCAACTTCGACGCCACCCTCCAGGAGCCGGTGGTGCTGCCCTGCGCCTTTCCCAACCTCCTGGTGAGCGGCTCGTCCGGCATCGCGGTCGGCATGGCCACCAACGTCCCGCCCCACAACCTCCGGGAGATCGTGGACGCCGCGGTGCGGCTCATCGACCAGCCCGACGCCACCGCGCTCGACCTCCTCGAGACCGTGAAGGGGCCCGACTTCCCCACCGGCGGCGTCATCCACGGCCGCAGCGGCATCCTCGGCTACCTCACGACGGGGCGCGGCCGCGTCGTGGTGCGCGCCCGCACCGCCCTGGAGACCTCCGGCGACCGCGAGCGCATCATCGTGAGCGAGATCCCCTACCAGGTGCAGAAGGGGCCGCTCCTCGAGCAGATCGCCGAGCTCGCCAAGGAGAAGGTCATCGAGGGCATCGCCGACCTGCGGGACGAGTCGGACCGCCGCGGCATGCGCATGGTCATCGACCTCAAGCGCGACGCCATCCCCGACGTCGTCCTCAACCAGCTCTGGAAGCACACCTCGCTGCAGTCCACCTTCGCGGTGCAGAACCTCGCCCTGGTGGACGGCCGGCCGCGCACGATGGGGGTGAAGGAGCTCCTCGACGTCTTCCTGCGTCACCGCTTCGTCATGGTGACGCGGCGGACCCGGTTCGAGCTCCGCAAGGCCGAGGAGCGGGCCCACATCCTCGAAGGCCTCCTTGCGGCGCTCTTCCACATCGACGCCGTGGTCGCCCTCATCCGCGCCTCCAAGGACCCCGAGGAGGCCCAAAAGGGGCTGATGGCCAACTTCCGCCTCACCGAGGTGCAGGCCAAGGCCATCCTCGACATGAAACTGCAGCGCCTCACCAACCTCGAGTCGAAGGCCCTCAAGGACGAGCACGCGGAGCTCACCAAGGTCATCGCCCACCTCAAGAAGGTCCTCGCCGACGACAAGGAGGTCAACGCCATCATCCGGACCGAGCTGCAGAAGGCCCGCGAGGAGTTCGGGGACGACCGCCGCACCGAGATCGTCGAGGGCGAGACCGACATCGACGACGAGTCGCTCATCCCCGAGGAGCCCTCCGTGTACCTCTTCACCCAGCACGGCTACCTCAAGCGTCTCCCCCTCGACACCTGGCGGCAGCAGCACCGCGGCGGCAGGGGGCTTCGGGGCATGACCACCAAGGAGGAGGACCAGGTCGTCGAGACCGCGGTGGGCTCCAGCCATGACTGGCTCTGCCTCTTCACCAACCACGGCCGCCTGCACTGGCTCAAGGGCCACAAGGTCCCCGCCGGCAGCCGGCAGGCCAAGGGCAAGCCGGTGGTCAACCTCTTGCAGCTTGAACCCAACGAGGTGGTGGAGACCATCATCCCGGTGCGCGACTTCGAGCAGCCCGACCGCTTCCTCTTCTTCGCCACCAAGAAAGGTGTGGCCAAGCGCGTCGAGCTCTCCGCCTTCAAGAACGTCCGGGCCACCGGCATCATCGCCGTGGACCTCCGCGACGGCGACGAGCTCCTCGCCGTGCGCCTCACGGACGGCAAGCAGGAGATCATCCTCGCCACCAAGCAGGGCCAGGCGTGCCGCTTCGACGAGACCGAGGTGCGCGCCATGGGCCGCCAGGCAGCCGGTGTGCGCGGCATCGAGCTCGAGGAGGGCGACGAGGTGGTCTCGCTCGCCGTCGCCGAGCCCGGCACCAGCCTCGTCTCGGTCACCGCCAACGGCTTCGGGAAGCGCACCGAGCTCCAGGAGTACCGCAAGACCCACCGCGGCGGCAAAGGGGTCCGGACCATCGTGGTGAACGACCGCAACGGCGGCGTCGTCGCGGTCCGGACCGTGCGCGGCGACGAGGGGCTCCTCCTCATCGCCACCAGCGGCATGGGGGTCCGCATCCCGGTGGACCAGTTGCGGGCCATGGGGCGCAGCACGCAGGGTGTCACCCTCATGCGCCTCGACGAGGGGGACCAGGTGACCCAGGTCGTGGTGCTTCCCGCCGAGGAGGCCGAGGCGCTCGGCAGCGCGGGAACCGGTGCGCCCCCGGGGCCGCCTGCCCCTCAAGCCCCGACGGCGTCGCCGCCGGCGATCCCGCCCACGTGAGGCGCGCCGGCTCGGAGAGGCCCCCCACAATGGTTATCTTCCCCGACGAGGCGTGAGGACCATGCGCGCCTCCTGGTGCCTCCTGCTTGCCGGCCTGATGCTGCCCCTCCCGGGAGTGGCCGCCCCGGCCGAGGGCCCCACCCCACTTCTTAGCGACGACGAGGGGGACGTCGCCTTCAACGTCGAGACGACGCCCCTCGACGCCGCGGGGCACTGGGCCGCCCTCGACCTCGTGAGCCTCGCGGCCGACGAGAGGCCCGACGCCTTCCTCCTCCACCTGAGTGTTGCCGACCTCCGGCCCGACGCCGAGGCGCCCGTCCTGGAGAGCGATGCCTATCGCGTCGACTTCCGCTACGGCACGCTCGAGTACCGCGTCCAGATCTACCGCGACCTCCTCCCCGGCGACGACCCCACCTACTACGCCTACCTTGGGCAGCACGACGAGGCGACCGACGAGACCACCTTCCTGCTGCCCCTCGACATCGCCGGGGACGAGGCCTCCGCGACCATGACCGCCACAATCCCGCGCGACGTCATCCTGGACCAGAACGGCGCCAACCCCTACCCCGGGACCTCGCTCGCTGGCTTCGTGGTCCGTGCCAACGGCATTCGCACCGGCGACGCCTGGATCGGGCTTGGGCCCGGCGGCCGCGTGGACCTGCCCGACGTAGGTGCCGTGGACCTCATGCCCGACGACGGCCTTCCGGGGGCCGACCTGCCGGTGCGCCTCGGCATCGTGCAGACCGGCCACGCCAGGCTCGCAAGCCCGGTGCCGGTGCGCGCCTCGAACGGCGAGGCGGCCACCTTCGTCTTCGAGGTGGACGCCTTCAACCTGGCCGGCGATGACGACCGCTTCCAGTTCGCGGTCTCCGGCCTCCCTGCCGACTGGGACGTCATGCTCCCGGTCTCCCTGGTGGACATCCCGGCGCACGGCAACGCCACCCTTCCCGTCCTCGTCACGACACCGTTCAAGCACAGCCACGGCGAGTTCGACGACTTCCTGGTCGAGATGACCAGCCTCACCGACCCCGGTTCGGTGGGCCGTATCCGGCTCGGCGTCCGCTACACCGCCGTGCCGCAGCCGGCCGGCCACCACGACACGCTCACGTTCCACAGCCGAACCTTCGCCGACGACCCGTTGAACACCGCCTTCTCCACCGCCATCGGCTTCCCGCTCCAGGAGGCCTACATGAACGCCGCCGAGGACGACGGCATCGACCAGGACGTCGCCGTCCCCGCAACGCTCTGGGGAGTGGACGCCAACCCCAAACCGCGTCTCACCTACCGCTGGAACGTGCCGCTCTCCCCTGAACTCGCCATCGGCTTCGACTTCGACCTTGCCCGCGGCGGCGAGGCGCGCATCCCCGTCGGCACGCTCCTGCCAATGCCCGAGGCGACGCTCGAGGGGGTCCTCTACTTCGTTCCCCCTCACGACCCGGGGAACTTCCAGTTCGGCGGCGAGCCCGCGAACGCCACGCTGCTGGCCACCCTCCCGCCCACCGCGCCGCAGGACATCGGAGCGCAGGGGGAGGTCGTCCTGGTGGTCCCCGTGGTCCCGCTCCCCGCGGCGGATTACGTCCCCTTCATGCCAGGGAGCGCCCTGGTGCTGGAGCTGAACCTCACCTTTACGCGCCTCGACCCCTTCCTGGGCCCGCACGACGCCCCGGCGCTGCTTCCCGGCGGCTCCCTCCGGCTGCCGCTCTTCGAGTACCGCGACGCCATCGACGACGTCTTCGCGTCGATGGGGACCCTAATGCTCCAGGCGCAGGGGCCCCAGGATGCGTTCGTCAACCCCGGCGAGACCGCCCTCTTCCGCCTCCAGCTCATGAACCACGCCGACGCGGGAGCCTCCTTCGACCTGTTCATCTCCGGCCCCAACGCCGCGTGGGCGACCCTGGTGGGCGACGCGCGCGTCGCGGTCTCCGCCGGCGGCGTGCGGGAGGTGGCGGTGGCGGTCCACGTCCCAAGCGACGCGGCCGACGGCGATGTGGCCGACCTCATCCTGCAGGCCGCCGACGTGGACGACCCCACGGTGCGCACCCTGGCGCGCCTGGTGGCCACGGTGGACACCGACGGTGACCACGAGGACCAGTCGAAAGGGGCCGACGAACTCGCCGGCAAGCTCACCGGCAAAGGCAGCCCAGGACCCGGGTTCCTCCTCCTGGCCTGCGCCCTCCTGGCCCTCGCGCTCGTCGCGCAGCGCCGGCGGGCCTAGCGAGCGTCCGGCTTATCTACGAGGACCGTCTGGTCGCGCCCGATGACGGAGCGGCCCATCCGCGTGCTGGTCGCAAAACCCGGCCTCGACGGCCACGACCGCGGCGCCAAGGTGGTCGCCCGGGCGCTCCGGGACGCCGGCTTCGAGGTGGTCTACACCGGGCTACGGCAGACCCCGCAGCAGATCGTCGCGGCGGCCATCCAGGAGGACGTCGACCTGGTGGGGCTCTCCTGCCTGTCGGGCGCCCACATGACGCTCTTCCCCAAGATCAAGGAGATGCTGGTGAAGGAGGGGGCCGAGGACATCGTGGTGTTTGGCGGCGGCATCGTCCCCGACGACGACGCCAAGCGGCTCCGGGCCCAGGGCATCGAGGCGGTCTTCGGACCGGGGACCGACACGCGGGAGATCGTGCGCTTCATCGAGGCCCACCCCCGCTTCACGGGCCGGGCCTGACCACGATGGACCTCGTCGCCGGCGTGCGGTCGGGTAACCGGCGCGCCGTGGCCCGCCTCATCACCCTCCTCGAGTCGGGCGACCGCGCCGCCCAAGAGGCCCTCCAGACGCTCCACCCCCTCACCGGCCGCGCCCACGTGGTGGGCATCACCGGACCCCCGGGGACCGGCAAGTCCACCCTGGTGGACCGCCTCATCGAGCACCACCGCCGCGCCGGCCGCAAGGTGGGCGTCGTCGCGGTGGACCCCTCGAGCCCGTTCACGGGCGGCGCCATCCTCGGCGACCGCATCCGCATGCAGCGGCACGCCGGCGATGCCGGCGTCTTCATCCGCTCGATGGGGACGCGGGGCGCCCTCGGGGGGCTCTCCGCCCACACCGCCGACGCGGTGCAGGTCCTCGACGCCGCCGGCTGCGACGCCGTCCTCGTGGAGACGGTGGGGGTGGGGCAGGCCGAGGTGGACATCGTGCGCCTCGCCGACTCGGTCGCCGTCGTCCTCGTCCCCAACCTCGGCGACGACATCCAGGCGGCCAAGGCGGGCCTCATGGAGATCGCCGACCTCTTCGTCGTCAACAAGTCCGACCTCTCCGGCGCCGACCAGGTGGCCGCCGAGGTGGAGGCGACCCTGGCGCTCGCCCACCCCGTCGAGGGGGCTTGGACGCCACCCATCCTGCGCACCGTCGCGGAGACCGGCCAGGGGGTGGCCGAGCTGCTCGCGGCGCTTGAGGCGCACCGCGCGTGGAGCCGCCAAAGTGGCGCCTTCGAGGAGCGCCGGCGCCGGCGGCTCGAGGGCGAGGTGCGGGCGCTGCTGGAGAAAGCGGTGGTGGAGCACGCCTTCGGGCCGCAAGGCCCGCGTGCTGCCTACGTCTCGCTGTTCTCCGACGTCGCGGGGGGGCGGCTCGGGCCGCACGAGGCGGCGCGGCGCATCCTGGCGGGCTTCCGGGCGACCAGGGCGTAGGCGGGACAGCCTACGTCTTCTTGCTGAGGGCGTTCCAGCCCCCCAGAACGACGAGTCCGATGATGGCGACACCCACCGCGGGGACCATGGACTTGGTGCCGTAGAGGGCGCCGTCGTTGTAGGGCACGAGGCGCTGTCCGACCGTCTGCTGGAGATCGGCCACCTCGGCGTCGGTGTAGTTGCCGTAGAGGACGAGGACGCGCTCCCACTGCTTGAGCTGGTGGCCGAGGATCTCCGAAGGTGCCACCTCGCTCCACGGCTCGGCGCCGGTGAGGACCGAGCCGTTCGGGTTGTCCTCGGAGGCTTCCGCCACAATGTGGAAGACCCGGAGGGCGTGGTTGGCGTCCACGCCGAAGGTGCCCGCCTGCCCGAGGCTGGTGTGGGCGCCGTCGAGGACGAGACTCGAATCGGTCATCTCGATGTCCACGTACGAGAGCGCATCGCGGAAGCGGCCGCACTCCCGGCCGCCCACGGGTTCGAAGTGCCAGGTGCCTTCGGAGCCTTGGTGCATGTGGCTGGAGACCGGCATGCCCTGTCCCCCCTCGAGGGTGAACTTGGGGTGGGCGAAGTTCACGGGCCGGTCGTTGACGTAGAAATCCATCCGGGCGTGCCAGTGGCCGGGGCAGTGGATGACTTCGCCCGCTGACACCGCCATGAACCCGACGACGGCCGCGAAGGCGAGGAAGATGATGGCGTGGCCGCGGTAGTGGCGAAGCGTCGCGCCGACCTGGCCCGGCGCCGACTGGCGCGCCCGCTCCCGACGCCGCTCACGGGCGCTGGCGGGGCGCTCCCCTGAAGTGGCGGCGACCTCCTCGGCCGCCTGCGGCTCTTCCGCTTCGCTCTCCTCGGCGTCGGGAGAATCCGCCTCGACGGGGGCCGGGTCTTCGACCGTCTCGTCGCTGTCCACGTCGCGCTCGTCGTCGGCCATGAGGGGTTCCTGGGCGGCCCAGAAAGTGGGCCCCTTAAAGGATGCGCGGCCCGGCTTTGGGCGCAACCCTGATGGGGTCGTGGACGGTGCCCACGCCATGGACGCTCTCCGAGGGTGGACGATGGCCGCCTTGCTCCTCGCCGTGGCGCTGCTCACCGGGTGCGGCGCCCAGGAGGGGGTCCGCCCGGAGCAGGACGCCGAGGAGCGCTACCTCATTCATCTCACCGGGGAGAACACCTTTGAACCCGGGACCGCCCGCGTCCCCGTAGGCGCCACGGTCCGCTGGGTGGTGGACGCCGGGATGCACGATGTCAACGCCGAGGACGAGTCCTTCAGTTCCACGGAGGTCCACGGCCGGGACGCCGAGGGCTACCCCATCAAGATTGGGCCAGGGGACGTCTTCGACCACACCTTCATGGAAAAAGGCCGCTTCGACTACTGGTGCCACACCCACCACGAGGAAGGGATGAAGGGCACCCTCATCGTGGCGTGAGCGCTGCTCAGGCCCCTTTGAGGAGGCCGCCCGCGATGACCATGCGCTGGATTTCGCTGGTGCCCTCGTAGATCTCCGTGATCTTGGCGTCGCGGAAGTGGCGCTCCACGGGGTAGTCGCGGGTGTAGCCGTTGCCGCCGTGCACCTGCACCGCCTGGGTGGCGATGCGCATCGCCGCCTCGCTCGCGTAGACCTTGGCCATGCTGGCGTCCACCGTGTAGGGCTCGCCACGGTCCTTCTTGCCCGCCGCGCGGTGGATGAGAAGGCGGGCGGCGTCGATGGAGGTCGCCATGTCGGCGAGGACCCACTGGATGGCCTGGTTGGAGCCGATGGGGCGCCCGAACTGCACCCGCTCTTTGGCGTAGGCGAGGCTCGCCTCGAAGGCGGCCACCGCGATGCCGAGGGCCTGGCTGGCGATGCCGAGGCGGCCGCCGTCGAGGGTCTTCATGGCGACCTTGAACCCCTCCCCGACGGCGCCGAGGACGTTCTCCTCCGGGACCTCGACGTTCTCGAAGAAGAGCGGGCAGCAGGGGGCGCCGCGGATGCCGAGCTTGTCCTCCGGCTTGCCGATGCGGAAGCCCGCCATCTCCTTCTCCAGGATGAACGCGGTCTGTCCCCGGTGGCCCGCCGCCCGGTCGGTCTGCGCGAAGACGACGTAGGTCTCGGCGAGCCCGGCGTTGGTGATGAAGAGCTTCTGCCCGTTGAGGGTCCACGTCCGCCCCTTCTTCACGGCCGCGGACTGCATGCTCACCACGTCGGAGCCGGCGTTGGGCTCAGTGAGGCCGTAGGCCCCCAGGCACTTACCGGCCAGCATCGGGCGGAGGTAGCGCTCGTGCTGCTCCGGGGTGCCGTAGGTGAATAGAGGCCAGCCCGAGAGGGAGTTGTTGACGCTCGCGATGACTCCCGTCGAAGCGCAGCCACGCGACAGCTCCTCGATGGCGATGCAGTAGGAGACCATGTCGCTGCCCGCGCCGCCTTTCTCCTCGGGGAAGTTCATCCCCATGAGTCCGAGGTCGCCCATCTCCTTGGCGAGCTCGGGGGGCCAGCGGTGCGACTGATCGATGGACGCGGCGAGCGGACGGAGGCGGCGCTCGGCGAACTCCCGGACGGTCTGGCGGATGAGCTCGTGCTCGGCGCTCGGCCTCAGGTCCACGGCGCGACCACGGGAGGGCGGGACTTGAAGGTGGCGGAGGCGCTACGGCAGCTGCGGGACGAGCTCCTGCCACACGGTCAGGTCCGCGTCGGCAGGACCGAAGACCAGAAGCAGCCGGGACCCGTCCGGGAGCTGGGCCGCGAGGGCGGAGGCGGCGTCGTACTCGGTCCAGGGCGTCCCGGGCACCTCGAGGTAGGCTTGGAGGCCAGCGTGCCCCTTGGCCTCCCATTCGCCCGGGGCGGCATGGTTGCCCTGCAGGACGATGCGCTCCGGCTCCACGACCACGTCGAGGAGGGCGAAGGTGTCACGCACACTGAGGCATGCGGGACGGTCCGGGCTGAAGTGGAGGATGTTCCCCTGCCCGCTGTGCATGTGCATGCGGTGGGGCAGCTTGCCCCCCTCGGATTCGAAGAGGTAGGGGGGCTTGGGGAAATCCACCCGCTCGCCCTCCACGTAGAGGTCGAAGCCGGCGTGCCAGTGGCCCGGGCACAAGGCGGCGGGGGAAAAGAGGGGCAGCGGTTCCGCTGGCGAGCCGGCGGGGCCCGCACAGCCGGCCAGGAAAAACGCCAGGAGGGCGAGCGCCATGCGAACCATGGCCGGTTGATACGAGGCGCAACCCATAACCCTGCCCCCCGCTTGGCTCCGGCGTGGACCCCCTGCTTACTGCTGCCCTCGCCCTGGCCGGAGCACTCGCCCTCGCCCTGCTGGTCACGGTGCCCTGGCTTCGACGCCTCCGGCGCCAGCTTCGCACGCTGGAGTCGGAGAAGCGCAGCCAATCCACCCGCTACGGCCAGATCACCGAGCAGTTCGCCCCCTTCCTCGAGTCGTGGCCGTGGGACCCCAAGGGGTTCCGCTTCCTCGGCAACCCGGTGGACGGCGTGCAGTTCACGCCCGACGGCATCTACTTCGTCGAGGTGAAGTCGGCAAGCTCGCGGCTCTCCAGCGGACAGCGCGAGGTGCGCGACCTAGTCGAGGCGGGCCGGGTGGAGTGGAGGGAGGTCCGGATTGGCTGAGCGGCGGCCCGTCCCGCTCGCCGGCCATCCGCTTGCCGACGCCGCCGTGGAGGCGTTCCTTGCCGGCCTCGCCGCCGTGGACCCCACCGTCCTGGTGAAGCGCGCGGTGCGGCAGGGGCTCCTCGACGACTGGCTGGTGGACCGCGAACGCCCCCGGCGCATCAACGTCCTCGCCCTCGGCAAGGCTGCCCCCCGGATGCTGTGGGGACTGGTGGAGCCGGGGGTCCCGTTCCGGGGCCTCGGGGTGGCGCCGCGCGGCGTCCTCCATCCCAACGTGGACACCTTCCGCTGGCTCGCCGGGGAGCACCCC
>DATDQC010000231.1:0-4890 GCA_035292455.1 Thermoplasmatota archaeon | reverse complement strand
GCCCGACGTCACGGCGCCCCTCACCCGCAAGCTCCTCTTCCTCCACCCCGCCTCGGCGTGGGCCAGTTTCGCCGCCTACTTCGTGGTCTTCGCCGCCAGCATCGCGCTCCTCAACGAGCGCGACAACCGCTACGACCGCGCCGGGCGGGCCGCCGCCGAGGTGGGCTTCGCCCTCAACACCGTGGCCCTCCTCACCGGGACGCTGTGGGGGCTGCAGGAGTGGAGCGACGAGGGGCAGGCCCCTCTCGCCACCATCTACTCCGAGCCCAAGGTCCTCGTCGTCCTCGTCCTCTGGCTCACCTTCGCCGCCTACCTGCTGCTGCGCAGGTTGGTGGACGGGCCGGAGCGGAGAGCCCGCATGGCCGCCGCCTTCGGGGTCCTCGGGTTCCTCGCCGTCCCCGCGAGTTTCGTCACCAGCCGGCTCCTCCAGACGAGCCTTCACCCCGACATCGCCGGGCCGGGCGCCAACCCCGACGCTGCCGTGGGCCGGGAGGTCGGCCTCATCCTGGCGTGGAGCCTGGTCGCGTTCATCCTGCTGTTCCTCGCCCTCTTCCTGGAGCGGCTCCGGCTGCTCGCCGCCGAGGAGCGCCTTGAAGAGCTTGAAGAGCTCCGGGAGGCGTAGGCATGCCGGCCGACACCACCACGTTCCTCCTTGCCTTCCTTGGCGCCTTCGCCGTCATCGCAGGCCTCCTTCTCTCCCTCGACCGGCGCGCCCGCCGCCTCGAGGAGCGCCTGCGTCTCTTGGAGGGTGCGTCCACAAGCCCCAAGAAGGACCCGCCGGCTGGGGAACGTCGGGCATGAACTCCAAGAGTCGCCTCCTCATCGGCGTCGCCATCCTGGCGCTTGGCGTCGGCGTTGCCGCCCTCGCCCTGCTGGACCGCGACCAGGACGTCCGGCTCGTGCAGGAGGTCCTCGCCGACCCCGCCGCCCACACCCGCGGCACCTACGTCCTCGTCGGGGTGCCGCAGCCCCGCGAGGTGCCGGTCGCGGGCGACGGCGGGACCCGCCTCGTCGGCAACCCCGACTACGTGGAGGCCACCTCCGTGGTGTCGGCGTGGAGCCGCGACGGTGTCCTCTACCATTCCACGCACACCTTGCGGGCCGAACCCGCGGGGGGCTCCACGGTCTGGCACTTCACCAACGAGACCCGCGCGGCCGGGAGCCCCGACGCGGCGTTCCCCATCGTCGAGGCGACCTGGAGCACCCCCGGCACCGCGTTCCCGGTCCAGGGGTTCCAGGGCAGCGGCGGGGAGCCGCCCTGGCTGTGGGCGGTCTACGACGGCACCCTCAAGTCGCCGCTCCAGCCCAAGCCGAGCCAGTTCGAGGGGCGCCTCCTCTCCACCCTGCCGGACGGCACTCCGCTTCCCGACGGCGCCCTCCTCTACGGCGTCGAGCCGGGCGGCATCACGATGGGGTGCAGCAGCAAGTTCCTTCCCCCCGAGGACCGCGAGAAGTACGCCGAGGGCCAGTAGCCCTTTTCACCGGGCCGCCCCTCGCCGCGGCATGGCCCCTCCGGCCCTTCGCCTCATGACCGCAGCCCTCCTGGGCCTCGCCGCACTGCTCGCCACCACCCCGGTCGCCTCGGCTGCGCTCCAGGACAACCTTGACTCCGTCACAGAGGACACCTATCTGCGCGGCGCCGTGGGGGACATCCCGCGCACCTCGCCCACCGAGCCGGCGGGGCAACTCAACCTCGTCCTCTACCTCCGCATGGAGCACACCCAGGGCACAGAGACCCGCACGCTCGTCGTCCTTCCGACGGGAGCCGCCGAGGATGGAGCCGACTGCACCTGCGGCGGCCTCCAGCGGAACGCAGCGGACGGCGAGATGTTCGGCGACCCGCCCGGCAGCTTCGTCGCCCTCGCCATCCCGACCGGGGAGCCGAGCGGATCCTACGTCGCGGCGTACCGCTACCACGTCCCCCACCTGGGCGGGGACCTCTACGCGTTTACGTTGGACATCGCGCAGCGCGACGCCCGCAGCCTCGGCATAAGCCTCTACGTCCCCCAGGGTTCGGTCGCTGACTCCGACCTTGCGCCGAGCGGCCCGCTCCTTCCGAGCACTGCGGAGAACCCCGGCTTCGTCATCTACCACTACGAGGGGACGCCCGCCGCTCCGACCAGCTCAGCCTGGTTCGTCCTCCATCCTGGCACGGCTGCCCCGGCCGCAGTCGCCGCGGGAGGCGACGGCGGAATCCACTGGCTCGAACTCGGCCTCGGCGCCCTCGTCGGCGTCCTCCTGTGGGCCTTCCTGGTGGGGCGCGGCATGGTGCAGCGCCGCGGCCGCCGCGAGGTGCGCCGCGAGGCGGTCCACGAGGCGATGGCCGGGCGCGAGGCGAAGCCCGTGCTTGAGGCCAGGAAGCGCGCGCTCCTGGCGGCGCTCAAGGAGCTCGAGGTGGCCCGCATGGCGAAGGAGATGGGCGACGCCGCCTACGACGCAGTGAAGGCCGACCTCAAGCGCCAGGCGGTCGCGGTGATGCGCGCCCTCGAGGAGGGCGACGCGAAGCCCGACGCCCCCTGAGTCAGGCGGCCTTGGGACCGGGCGCGCCCCGCAGGGTGTCGTGCATGACGCGGGCCGCCTTGCGGGCCTGGCCGACCGCCTCGATGATGGAGGAGGGCCCAAGCGCGATGTCGCCCGCCGCGAAGATCCGAGGATGGCTGGTGCGCCCCTCCTCGTCCACCATGACGTCGCCCCACTTGCTGAGGAGGAGGTGCGCCTTCACCGCGTCGTGCAGGGGGCTGGGGGCCTGGCCGACGGCGAGGACGACCTGGTCCGCCGCCAGCAGGAACTCGCTCCCCTCGATGGGCTCGGGGGAGCGCCGGCCCGTCCGGTCGGGGGGCCCCATGTCCATCTGGATGCACTCCACCGCCTTCACCTGGCCGTCGTCGCGGGTGTGGATCCGGATGGGGTTGGCGAGCATGAGGAACTTGATGTTCTCGTCGCGTGCCTGCACGACCTCCTCGGGGCTCGCCGTCATCTCGCCCCGCCCGCGGCGGTAGACGATGTGGACCGCCCGGGCGCCGAGCCGCAGCGAGTTGCGGGCGACGTCCATCGCCGTCGAGCCGCCGCCGATGATGACGACGCGGCGGTCCTTGAGGTCGTGGGTCTCGCCCAGTTCCAGGCGCCGCAGCCAATCCACCGCGTGCACGACTCCTTTGGCGTCCTCGCCGGGGACGCGGATGGCCTTGGGGCTGTGGCAGCCGACGCCGAGGAAGACGAGGTCGAAGCGGGCCAGGAGGGATTCGAGCGTGTTGGCCCCCTCGCCGAGGCGCCAGTTCGTGACGAACTTGACGCCCCACTCCCGCATCTTGCCGGTCTCGCGCTCGAGGACGTCGCGGGGGAGGCGGTACTTCGGGATGCCGACCGTGAGCATCCCGCCAAGCAGGGGGAGGGCCTCGAAGACGGTGACGGCGTGCCCTTCGCGGATGAGGTCGTAGGCGGCCTGCAGGCCGGCGGGGCCGGCGCCGATGACCGCCGCCTTCTTCCCGGTGGGCTTGGGGCGCTCGATGTCCGGCCAGCGGCCGTAGTCGAACGCGGCGCGCTTGAGGCTGCAGATGGCCACCGGCTCCCCCTTGAAGCCGACGACGCAGTGGTCCTCGCAGGGGTGGAAGCAGGTGCGGCCGAGTGTCCCGGGGATGGGGTAGGTCTCGAGGGCGATTCGAAGGCTCTGGTCGAAGTCCCCTTTCGCGATGGCCTGGATGTACTCGGGGGCCTTGGTGAGCGCCGGGCAGGCGTAGGTGCACGGCTTGGTCTTGCAGTCGATGCAGCGCTCAGCCTCGGCGATGGCGAGCTTGCGGCTGTAGCCCAAGACCGCCTCGTCGTAGGAGCGGACCCGCACCTCGGGGGGCCGCTCGGGGATCTTGACGCGCTCGAGTTGGACCGCCATGGCTCCGCTCCGCCATGGAGACGGACGCGGATTTAGGGCTTCGCTTGCGGCGGGCATTGCACGCCATGGGTTTTTTGGGCGGGCCTGCGTGAGGGAGGCCGCAGATTGCGCAGATTGCGCAGATTTTGGCTGCATCGCAACCTGTGAAATCTGCGTAATCATCCGGCCGACTGCGTCAGTCGGAGAAAGGCCGGCCGCGCTGCTCTGCACCCGGCCATCTGCGGTTGCCCTCGATTCGAGGGGCAAGGCCCTTCCGCTCGTCTACGCGAACGCCCCGACCAGGCGCGGCCCGAAGAGCTGCAGGAGGAACGCGGCGAGGATGACGAGGCTCACGGTGGTCGAGGTGCGCCCCACCAGGCGCTCGCGGCGGGAGGCGTCCATCCCCGGGCGCGCCTTCTCGAACAGGCCCCCCATGGCGTCCCGGAAGATGTGGCCGCCGTCGAGGGGCATCATGGGGAGGACGTTGGTGAGGCCGACCATGAGGTTGATCCAGAAGATCCAGAACACCATCGTCGCGAGGGGCCAGTAGAGGTCGCCGTCGAAGGGGGTGTCGTAGAACGCCGGCAGGTAGGTGGAGAGGTAGGGGGCGCCGCGCACCTCGCCAAGCGGCAGCGAGATGAGGGTGAGGAACCCGGCCGTGCTCTCGAAGGGGTGGGCGAGGAAGGAGGCCCGTTCGTGCGTGAAGGGGCTGATGCCGAGGAAGGCTTCCTGCTGGTACGCCTCGGCAAGCCGGGGATCGTCGCGCTGGATGCGCTCCTTCTCGGCGTCGCTGTAGTGGTCCCAGCGACTCGACAGCGTCACCTCGACCGTCTCACCCGAGCGCAGCTCGAAGGTCACTTCGTCGCCCGGGTTGCGGTTGTCCATGAATCCGACAAAGGCGTCGTAGTCCAGAAGCGGTTGCCCATTGGCGGCCACGAGGATGTCGCCCGCCCGCAGCCCCGCGTCGTAGGCGGGGTCCCCGAGGAACGCGCCGGCCACCGGCACGCCCTCGTGCGGCTCGGCGG
>DATDQC010000230.1:0-2887 GCA_035292455.1 Thermoplasmatota archaeon | reverse complement strand
AGAAGCACGATGAGGAAGCTGAGGACCCCCGCCGGCCAGTATCCCCAACCACGGCTGTAATGCCACGCGGGAAGGGCGCCCACCAGGAAGAGCCCAAGGAGGCCGACGAGCACCGCCACGGCGAGAGGCATGGTCGTATTTCCGCGCCCGAGGCTAATAGGTTTTGCGCGGGGGCCACCCCGATGCTTCCCGGCCCAGGTCAGGCCCGCAGCCGCACCGCGAGCGCCGCAAGCCCGGTGTCCGCCTTGGGCCTGGCCGACTCGGCCTGCTTGGCGACCGCCTCGCCCAGGGTCTGGCGGCGCTCCTCGTAGAAGAGGCCGGTGACCCAGTGGTCGGTCATGGCGGCCTTCATGGCGGCGAACTTGTCGTGCCGGTCATGGGTTGGCTCCAACTGCCGCTGGTTGGCCTTGGCCTGCTCGTAGATGTCATGGAAGGTGACGCAAGGGCTCACCGCCTGGATGAAGGCGTAGCCGTCGTGCGCGATGCCCGCCTTGATGAGGTCGGTGAGCTCCTTGACCTTCCCGGAGTAGGCGCGGGCGACGAAGGTGGCGCCCGAGATGATGGCGAGGGCGAGCGGGTTGATGGGCTGGTCGGCCGAGCGCTCGCTTGCCGCAAACGGCGTCGACTTGGTCTTCAGGCCCAGCTCCGACGTCGGCGAGACCTGGCCCTTGGTGAGGCCGTAGATCTCGTTGTCCATCATGACGTAGAGGAGCTTGGGGTTGCGCCGGGCGGTGTGGACGAAGTGGCCGGCACCTATCGCCATCCCGTCGCCGTCGCCCCCGACCGCGATGACGATTTTCTGCGGCATGGCGAGCTTGAGCCCCACGGCGACCGGGAGGCTCCGGCCATGGACGGCGTGGAAGCCGTACGCGTTCATGAAGTGGGGGAAGCGGCTGCTGCACCCGATGCCGGAGACGAAGGTGACCTCGTGGGGCGGAAGCTGCAGGTCGGCGAGCGCTTTCTGCATGGCGGCGAGGACGGCGAAGTCGCCGCAGCCCGGGCACCAGACCGGCGGCAGCGTTCCCTTGTAGTCCTTGGCCACCAGGGGAAGAGTCGGGCCTCCGCCCGCGACAGCCGGCGCCTTGGGCTGGGAGACCGGGACGGCGGGGGTCAATGCAGCATCTCCTTGGGCTTCGGAGACTTCACGGTCGCCCTCTGGGCCTTGGGGGCAAGCAGGGCGTCCATCTTCTCGTAGATCTCGAGCCAGGTCATGGGAGTGCCCTGCACCTTGTTGAGGCGCTCGAAGTGGCGGCCGACGTGCTTCCGAAGCAGCCCCTCGAGCTGGCCGGTGTGGTTCATCTCGGCCACCAGGACCTGGGGGGCCTTGGCCACGAGGTCCATGAAGCCGGCCTGGGGGAGCGGGTTGAGGATCTTGGGGATGAGATAGCCCACCTTCCTCCCTTCCTGGAGGGCACGCACCACCGCCTCCTTCGCCGGCCCCTTGGTCGAGCCCCAGGTCACGACCAGGAGGTCGGGGTTCTCGTCGCCGAAGCGCTCGATGGCGCCCGGGTACTTCCAGGCGTCGTCGATCTTGCCGAGGCGCTTGCGGACCATCGCCTCGTGGTTGGCGCCGGTGTAGTTGGGGTTGCCGTACTCGTTGTGCTCCAGCCCCTCGGCGACGTGCACGCCCCCCTTCATGCCGGGGAGGGCAATCGGGGAGACGCCGTCTGGGGTGAACTGGTACCGTTTGTAGTCGACGAGGTCGGCCGCGGTGGCGAGCTTGCGGTTCCAGATGGGCACGCCCTTGAGGCTGGAGACCGGGAGGTTCTCGGTCCGGACCGTGAGGCTGTGGTCGGTGGCCAGGATGACCGGCACCTGGTAACGCTCGGCCAGGTTGAAGGCCCAGACCGTTTGGACGAAACAGTCGCGCACCCCGGTGGGAGCCAGAACGATGCGGCTCGCCTCGCCGTGCGAGCCGTAGACCACCTCGTTGAGGTCCGACTGCTCGGGCTTGGTGGGGAGCCCGGTGGAGGGGCCTCCGCGCATGCAGTTGACGATGACCACCGGAAGCTCCGCCGTCGAGCCCAGGCCGAGAAGCTCCTGCATCAGGCTGAAGCCCGGCCCCGAGGTGGCGGTCATCGCCTTCTTGCCGGCGTAGGAGGCGCCCAGGCAGTGGGCGAGGGCCGACATCTCGTCCTCGGCCTGGATGCAGGGGCGGCCCAGCTTGGGCATCTCGACCGCGAGGGACTCGAGGATGCTGGAGGCGGGGGTGATGGGGTAGCCGGCGTAGAAGTCGATGCCGGCGTAGAGCGCCCCGAGGGAGACCGCCTCGTTGCCGTTGAGGAGCATCCGGTCGGGGTCGTGCTCCCCCACGGTGAGGCGGGTGGCGTGCTTGCGCTCCAGGGTGGCGACGTACTCGTAGGCGGCGTCGATCGCCTTCTCGTTGAGCTCGATGAGCTTGGGGTTCTTGCCCCTGAACTTGCGGCCGGTGGTCTTCTTGACCTCGTCGGCGGGGACGCCGTAGAGCGCCATCACGACCGCGACCGCGAAGACGTTCTTGGACTTCGGCGACTGCACCTTCTCCTTCACGAGCTCATCAAACGGGATGTCGTAGAGGATGACCTCGGGGCGCTCCGGGACCTGGGAGACCTGGCCGGGGTCGTAGACCACGACCCCTCCCGGGCCGACCGAAGCGAGGTGCTTGTCGATGGCCTCCTGGTTGAAGGCGCAGAGGCAGTCGACGCCTGTGCCGGCGGAGAGGACCTCCTCGTTGGCGGAGCGGACCTGGTACCAGCAGTGGCCGCCCTTGATCTCGGCCGGGTAGGTCCGGAAGGTGTAGATCTCAAACCCCGCCCGGGCCAGCGCGATCGTCAGCATCTCCCCAGTGCTGATGACCCCTTCGCCGCCCTCGCCCCCGACTCGAAAGACGTAATCGACCATCGCCCTC
>DATDQC010000229.1:0-8685 GCA_035292455.1 Thermoplasmatota archaeon | reverse complement strand
GGCCCGGCGTGAGGCCAACCTTCAAAGCCGGGCCGCCGGCATGGCGGGCCATGGAAGGCAAGAAGCTCCCCGCCGTGACCTTCACCGACGAGTCGGGCAAGGCCGTGAAACTCGCGGACCTCAAGGCCCCCTTCGTCCTCTACGCCTACCCCAAGGACGACACGCCAGGCTGCACCAAGGAGGCGTGCGGCATCCGCGACGCCTGGGCCGACTTCCGCAAGGCCGGGCTCCAGGTCTACGGCGTCTCCAAGGACGACGCCAAGAGCCACCAGAAGTTCATCGCCAAGTTCCAGTTGCCGTTCCAGCTCCTCACCACCGACGAGTCGGGCCTCGAGAGGCTTGGTTTCTGGAAGGAGAAGTCGTTCCTGGGCCGCACCTACATGGGCATCAGCCGCGAGACCTACCTGGTCGGCGCCGACGGCAAGGTCCTCAAGCACTACCCCAAGGTGAAGCCCGAGGAGCACGCCGCGGAGCTCCTCGCAGACTTCAAGGCCCTCGCGTAGGTCGCACCCCGTGGAGCCGCGCCTCGCCACCCTGCCCGAGCGCACCGTCGCGGTGGTGGAGCACCGCGGCTCCCCCGAGTCGGTGGACCGCACTCGGCGCCCCCTCTACCGGCACATGGTCCTCAACGAACTGGTGGGCGGCCCCTCCATCCTGCGCTGGCTCGACCGCCCCGGACCGGGACGCGTGGTGGACGCCTTGGTGACGACGCACGCCGGCTTCGAGGGAGACGACGTCTGCCGCGTCGAGACCCTCCCCGCCGGGCGCTACGCCCTCCTCGACTACGAAGGTCCTCCCGAGGAGGTTCCCGACGCGCGCGACCGGCTCCTCGACTGGCTCGGCGAGCGCCGCCTGCGCCCCACCGGCCCCCTCCTCCAGGTCCACCTCATGGATCCCGTGGAGGGCATCCTGGAGGCGCAGCTCCAGGTCCCCCTCCTATAACCTCTAGAGGCAACCTTCAAGCCTCCGGCCGCCCACCGCACCTTGTGGCCCGAGCCTCGCCCCGCGCCATCCTGTTCGCCTGCATCGGCAACGCCGGGCGCTCCGCGATGGCGGAGGGGTTCGCCCGCAATCTTTCCGGCGGCAAGCTCGAGGTGCGCTCGGGCGGCTCGCGGCCCGCCTCCGCCGTGATGCCCGAAGCGGTGGAGGCGATGCGGGAGCGCGGCATCGACATCTCCGGCCACCGCCCCAAGCCCTTCGACGAGGCGTGGGTCCGCGAGCGCTGCGGCCTCGTCGTCACCATGGGGTGCGGCGACGACGCCTGCCCGGCGTTCCTTGGCAAGCGGATGGTGGACTGGGCCCTCCCCGACCCCAAGGGACGGCCCATCGCCGAGGTGCGCGCCATCCGGGACCGCATCGAGGTGCTGGTGCGTGGTCTCCTGCAACAGGAAGGGCTGCGGCCACCCCAAGGATAAAGGCCACGACGCCGGCTGCCCCCGGCGTGCTCCGGGAAGGCGACGCGGCACCCGACTTCGTCCTCAAGGACGCCGACGGCAAGGACGTCCGGCTCTCCTCGTTCGGGGGCCGCCCCATCGTCCTCTACTTCTACCCCAAGGACCACACCCCCGGCTGCACCCTCCAGGCCAAGGGGTTCCGCGACCACCACGAGGAGATCGCCGGCCACGGCGCCGCGGTGGTGGGGGTGAGCCTCGACGACAGCGAGAGCCACTGCCGTTTCCGCGACCGCCACCACCTCCCGTTCCACCTCCTCAGCGACCCCGACGGCCGCGTGCACGACCTCTACGAGGCGTGGCGCACCAGCCTGCTCGGGCGAAGCTCCCTTGGGGTGCGGCGCTGCACCTTCCTCATCGACGGCGACGGCATCATCCGCAAGGTGTACACCCGGGTGAGGCTCCTCGGGCACGCCAAACAGGTCATCAAGGACCTGGAGCGCATCGAGGCGCAGGCGGCGTGGGGGAAGGACGGGTCGAAGCCGGCCCGGAAGGGATAGGGCTTGCGGGCCGCACAAACCGTATAGCCTCGACGCGCAGGTGGGGGAGCCGATGGCAAGCCAGCCCGACCGCATGGATCTCCACGACTTTCGCGCCGCGCGCCGCCGCAAGACCGACAACCTCCTGGGTGAGGAGCACCGCGACCTCAAGCGCTTCTTCGCCCTCGACTCGGCGGCCTACCGCGACACCCCCGGCGCCCTCGACGGCAAGACCAAGGAGCTTCTCGGCCTCGTCGCCTCGACGGTCCTCCGGTGCAACGACTGCATCGCCTACCACGCCGACCAGTGCGTCCAGGTGGGCTGGACCAAGGCGGAGCTCCTCGACGCCCTCAACGTCGCCCTCGTCGTGGGGGGCTCCATCACCATCCCGCACATCCGCACCGTGTGGGAGGTCGTGGAGCAGCTCTACGACGAGAAGGGGAAGGCGTCGCGCCAGGCCAAGGTGGACGCTGCGGCGCCGGTCAAGGCCAAGTCCCGCCCCAAGTCGAAGGCGCGGTGAGCCCATGCGCCTCCTTGCCCTCACGGCTCTCCTCCTCGTCCCGCTCGCCGGCTGCCTCGGCGGAGGCGGCGGGGACGGAGACCCCACCTCGTCGCCGCGACCCACCACCACGACGACCGGCCCATCCCCACCGCCGGACATGCCGCTTCGCATCCCGCTCCTCGTCGATTTCTCGTTCGGGGACTGCTCGGGACTCACCGTGCTGCAGTCGCAGCCGCTCGCCGACATGCAAGGTCTCCTGCCGGAGCCCTTCGTGGCGGCCCCCTTCCCGCTCCTTTCGGGCCAGCCCGAGAACCAGGGGGTGCTGGCCTTCGACCTCTACGCCTGCGCCAACTTCACCGCCGCCGGCACCGTGGTGCCCGACACCTTCTACGGCCAGCTCTACACCTTCGTGGAGCGCCCCGGTGACCTCGTGCCGGAGGCGCCCGAGACGTTCGCGCAGGAGTACGTCTTCCGCGTCCTTGCGGGGGAGGACGTCCTGGGGCTGCTCTGGGCCTACGCGGGCTACGATACCCACAACGGGACCGCCTCGGTGCAGGTCCTTGGCTCGCCGCCCGCACCTCTCCGGCTCGTGCAGGCCGCCGCGGGCGACTACGCCGCGGAGGCCTCCGCCACGGACAACCCCTTGATGCCGGGGAGCATCGTGACCCCGTTCGCCCGCTACGCCCTGCGCACCGACGGCAACCTGCTCTACTGGACCGGTGAGTACGACTTCCCCACCGCGTTCCTCGGCACGGGCGATGTCACGGTCCCCGACGACGACGCCTTCGCCCCCTTCCGGAGCCCGCTCGGGAACCTCGGGGGCGTTGCCCTCACCTACGAGGGCGGCGCGGTTCGAAGCAACGACCTGACCCTCATCCTGAACGGCCCGCTCACAGCCCCCGCGTGAAGGCCTCGATCTCGGCGATGAGCTGGTCGGGCTCGTCCTCGGGGAGGAAGTGGCCCCCCTCCTCGAGGAAGGTGGGCTTGCCGGCGCGCGGCAGCGCCTCGGCGAAGGCCCAGGCGAAGCGCTTGGCGAAGGCGGGGTCCTTGGCCCCCCAGACGATGCGCGCCGGGACATCGAGCGACAGCAGGCCCTTCTCCACCTTCGCCAGGGTTGCCCAGTCGGGGTGCTTGGGGCCGGTGGGGATCATGCGCGCCGCGGCGAGCACGCCGGTCCGGCTCTTGGGGGTCGGGAAGGGATGGCGGTAGCCCGCCATGACCTCCGGTGTCGGCGGCTTCCGGAGGAGCCGGCGCAGGAAACCCTCGACGTAGAGGTTGCGCCGACGGTAGGCGAGCTCCCCCACGCCGGGTGCCTTGAGCGCCTTGAACCACCACGGCAGCCGCGCCGGCATGCGCTCGGTGAACGCCCAGGTGTTCATGAGGAAGAGGCCGGCCAGCTTGTCGGGGTGGCGGGTCGCCCAGCCCAGGCCGATGGGGCCGCCCCAGTCCTGCACGACGGGGACGACCCGCTTGAGGCCGAGGCCGGCGGCGAGCTCCTCGAGGTTGCGGATGTGGCGCTCGAGCGAGTAGTAGCGCGGGTCCTCGGGGTGGTCGCTGCGGCCAAAGCCCACGTGGTCCACGGCGATGACGCGGGCGTGGCGGGACAGGGGCTGCAGGAAACGGCGCCACAGGAAGCTCCAGGTCGGGCTGCCGTGCAGAAGGAGGATGGTGGGGCGCCGGAGGCCCGCCTTGCCCATCTCGACGTAGTGCATCGTCGTGCCATCGGAGAGCTGGAAGTACTGGTCCTCGAAGGGGTAGAGGCCGCCCAGGGCGAGGTCGGGCCAGCCGGTCTTGAGGGCCACCGGCCTCCGCGAGCGGCGGCGCGGACTTCAACCTGCCCCTCGACCCCTCAAGGCGTTACGACACGACGGTGTGGCTCTGCTCGCGGGTGAACTGCAGCAGGTAGTAGCGGCCGCCGGCGCCGTGCCCCGTCGTGCCGGAGTTCTTCCAGCCCACGAAGGACTGGGCGTTCACGACGGCGGCGGTGGAGCCCCCCGCGGCGCGGTTGACGTAGAGCACGCCGGCGTGGATGCGCTCCAGGAACGCCTTCTGCTCGGCGGCGTCCTCGGTGAAGCAGCCTGCGGTGAGGCCGTACTCCGCCTTGTTGGCCTCCTCGATGCCGGCCTGGAAGCTCGGCACCTCGCCGAGGGCCAGGAACGGCATGAAGAACTCCTCGCGGAAGACGCGGTGCCCCAAGGGCAGGCCGGCGACGATGGTGGGCGCCATGTAGTTGCCGTGCAGGTCGTTGCCGTCGGCGTCCTGGCCCAGCGCCGAACCTCCGGCGATGACGGCGCCGCCGTCCCGCTTCGCCTGCGCGGTGAGGTCCTTGAGGAGGTCCAGTTTCCCGCGCTCGATGACCGGACCCAGGAACGCCTCCTTGCGCCACGGCTCCGCGACCTTGGCGGCCTGGGTGAGTTTCACCAGGCGGTCGGTGAACTCGTCGGCCACCTTCTCGTGGACGTAGACCCGGCTGCAGGCAGAGCACTTCTGCCCCGAGAAACCGAAGGCGGAGCGGAAGACCCCCTGCACCGCCTTGTCGAGGTCGGCCTTGTCGGAGACCACGATGGCGTTCTTGCCCCCCATCTCGGCGATGACGGGGCGCGTCTTGCCGATCTCGGCGGAGGTGCGCAGGATGCCGAATCCGACCTTCTTGGAGCCGGTGAAGACGATGCCGTCCACGTCGGGGTTCTCGAGGAGTTCGGTCGAGACGCTGTGGTCGCCGGCGGTGAGGAACTGCAGCACCGACGCGGGCACCCCCGCCTCCCGGAGCAACTGGTAGCAGCGCCAGCCCGACAGGCACCCCTTCGCCGAGGGCTTGAGGATGGCGGTGTTGCCGGCCACCAGGGCGGCCGCGGCCATCCCCGTCGTGATGGCGACCGGGAAGTTGAAGGGGCAGATGACGGAGAAGACGCCCCACGGCCGGCGCACCGAGAAGCACGCCTCGCTGGGGACCGGCTTCCCCATCACCATCTCGAAGCCGTTCATCTCCCGCATCGTGAGGGCGTAGAAGCGGAGGAAGTCGGTGGCCTCGTCCACGTCGATGGAGGCCTCGTAGCGGGTCTTGCCTGCCTCGATGCACATGATGGCGCAGAGTTCGTAGAAGTGCTCGGCGTAGAGGTCTGCGGCCTTCTCGAGGATGGCGACGCGCTCCTGCCACGGTGTCGCGGACCAGGCCGGGAACCCCTTGCGGGAGGCGGCGATGGCCTGCTTGGCGTGGTCGCGGGTGCCGGAGGCGAAATGGCCGACGACGAGGCGGCTGTCGGCGGGGGAACGCGTGGTGAAGGTGGTGTCGAGGGAGATCTCCTTGCCGTCGATGACGAGCGGGTGGCGGCGGCCAAGGTTGGCGCGAAGCGATGCGACCTCCTCGTCGAAGCGGCGGTCGAACTCGGCGAGCGTGCCGTTCTGGGCGTGGCGCCACCAGGTGAGCTTGTTGGGGAAGCGGTTGAAGCGGCCTTCGACGTGGCGCATCGTGGCGGCGTCCTCGCCCCGCACCACCGGGTCCATCTCGGCCTGGGCCATGGGCGGTCCAGAGGGGGCCTCCTGAAAAGGGCTCGCCCTGGCATCAGCAAAGACCATGATGGAGCCGGCACATTCCGGCTTGCCATGAAGTCGCTCTCCGACCAGATGGCGGTCTACGCCGCCTACCACCGCCACCCGGTGAACCGCGCCATCCACTTCTTCGGCATCCCCGCCATCGTCTGGAGCCTCATGGTGTTCATGGCCTTCGTCCCGCTCTTTTCGGCCGCGAGCATGGAGGTGACGCTGGCCCACGTCGCCGTCGCGGCGCTCCTCATCTGGTACCTGGTCCTCGACTACGCCCTCGGCGTCGCGGCGGTCCTCCTCTTCACGGTCCTCATGGTGGCAGCACTCCACCTCGACCGCTTCGGGACGCGCATGGCCTGGTGGATCTCCGGCAGCGTCTTCGTCCTCGGGTGGGTCGTGCAGTTCATCGGCCACGGCGTATGGGAGAAGCGTCGCCCGGCCTTGATGGACAACCTCACCCAGGTCTTCGTGGCCCCCATCTTCCTCGTCGCCGAGACCGCCTTCGCGATGGGGCTCAAGAGCGAGCTTCGCGACCAGGTCCACCGCAAGATGAAGGCCCACCTGCCGAAGAAGTAGGGCACCCGCAGCCTTTTCGGGACCCTTGCGCTTGGCCGCCTTGCCCCCGATGACGAGGTTATCCCAGGGTGACGGCCTGATATCCGGCATGATCTGAAGCTCAACGCGGAGGGGGCGACAGAGCGGCATCAGCCGCTCCGTCGTAGCGAGCGCCGAAGGCGCGAGCGGACCTTCGAGCCCGCCAGGGCTCGAAGGGGAGGCAGAGGATGCCGCGAAGCGGCCGACGGTTGCTGGTCTGCAGGCCGAGCGAAGCGAGGCCCGAAAGGAAAAAGCGGCAGCAAAAGGGTTCCCAAGACGGACTTCGAGCGGGCCCCGTTGCGATTTTTGCACCATCGCTTCGTGTGGACGATGCGGAGCGACAGCCTTACCATCTATCCGCATGCTTCATGGGCGGAACCTGGTCAGTCGACCCCGACCGGGGGGTGAATGAAAAAATGCCACCCGCAAAGCGAAGGAAGACAGCCAAGAAGGGCAAGAAGGCCCGTAAGAAGACCGGCTCGAAGCGCAAGAAGCGATAGTCGAACCCACGAGCCCGGTCATCGGCTTCTTCCTCCTTTTCCCATTTTCCGACGAGGGACGGGCTTGCGTTTAAGTCCCCCATGCCCTCGCGCCTCCTGGAATGGCCCGCAAGGTCGACCTGGGGAGCCTGCGCTGGGGCACCGAGCTTGTAAAGCGCGGCTTCGCCAAGATGCAGAAGGGGGGCGTCGTCATGGACGTCACCACCCCGGAGCAGGCCGTCATCGCCGAGAGGGCGGGCGCCGTGGCCGTCATGGCCCTCGAGCGCGTCCCGGCCGACATCCGCGCCCAAGGCGGCGTCGCGCGCATGAGCGACCCGGGGGTCATCACCAAGATCATCGACGCGGTGAGCATCCCTGTCATGGCCAAGTGCCGCATCGGCCACTTCGCCGAGGCGCAGGTCCTGGAGTCGCTCGGGGTGGACATGATTGACGAATCGGAGGTCCTCACTCCGGCCAACCCGTTCCACCACGTCCACAAGGCGGGCTTCACGGTGCCGTTCGTCTGCGGCGCCACCAAGCTTGGCGAGGCGGTGCGCCGCATCGCGGAGGGGGCCGCCATGATCCGCACCAAGGGGGAGGCGGGGACCGGCGACATCAGCGAGGCGGTGCGCCACCGCATGATGATGATGCGGGGCATCCACATCGTCGAGGAGATGCCCAAGGCCGAGCTCGACCGGCTGGCCCGCTCGTTCGCGGATCGCTACAACCGTCTCGACGTCGGCGTCCTCGAGGACATGGCCTCTTCGCGCAAGCCGCTTGCGGGTTCCTACGGCATCCCACCGGCCAAGGTCGTCGGCCTCCTCGGCGACGTGCTGGGGGAGATCAAGGCCAAGGGCCGCCTGCCGGTGGTGGACTTCACTGCCGGCGGTATTGCCACCCCCGCCGACGCCGCCCTCATGATGCAGATGGGCTCCGACGGCGTCTTCGTCGGCTCGGGCATCTTCAAGTCGGACGACCCGGCCAAGCGCGCCCGCGCCATCGTCGAGGCGACCACCCACTTCGACGACCCCAAGGTGGTCGCCAAGGTCTCGAAGGGGCTCGGCGGTGCGATGCCGGGCCGGACGGCGCAGGAGCTCGAGGTCCGCCTCGCGGAGCGCGGAATCTAGACGGCTCTACTCCGCGACGACCTGTCCCTCAAGGATGGCGGGCCGGCGCTGCGCCACCAGCCAGACCCCAACGAACACCAGAACCGCGGCCGGGATGACCTGGGGGTCCAGGTCCTGGTCCAGGAGAAGGTACGCGGCGACCGCGGTGAAGATGGGCTGGAGGTAGGTGAAGGCCGCCACCGTCGAGGCGGGGACGTGCCGCAGGACCTTGGTGTTGAGGACGTAGGTCACCACCGTGGCGCCCAGGATGATGAAGAGCATCCAGTTCATGGTGGCGCTGCTCGCCGCGGCGAGCTGGCCCCGCAGCCCAAGGGCGAGTCCCAGGGGAAGATAGAGCAGCGTGCCGAACAGGAACATCCAGGTCGTGAGGCTGAGGGCGTCGTAGCGCTGCAGGAGCGGACGCGCAAGGACGAGGAAGCAGGCGTAGCTCAGGGCGTTGAGCATGATGAGGAGGTCGCCAAGCGCGTGGCGGGCGTTCGCCTGGTACGAGGTGCCAAGCAAGAGGAGGAC
>DATDQC010000228.1:0-4922 GCA_035292455.1 Thermoplasmatota archaeon | reverse complement strand
TCTGGCAGGCCGGGTTGATGCAGTAGAACCGCTTGCCATCGTCGGTGACGTAGCAGCCGAGCTGGGAGCAGACGGGCGGCAGGTCGGTGCCGAAGTACTTGTCCACCTTCATCCCCTGGAAGCCGGCGCGCGCTGCGGGGGCCTTGCCCTTCGCGATGGCGGCCTGCAGGATGTCGCGGGCGCGGGTGACGCGCTCCGCCTCCTCGACCGGTTTCTCCGGCTCCGACTCCACGACGAGGAGAAGGAGTCCGGGCATCACGCCTCCCGCGCCTGGAGGGGGGCAGGCTCCTGCCGGAGCGGCACCTCGAGGGTGAAGAGGTCCTCGGCGATGAGGGTGTCTGGGAAGACCGCCTTCGCTTCGGCGAGGATGGGGGCCGGGTCCTTGTAGCGCGGGCTGATGTGGGTGAGGACGAGGCGGCGGGCGCGCGCCTTGGCGGCCACCGCCGCCGCCTCCGCGGCGGTCATGTGGCGGTTCTCGCGCGCCTTCTCGACCAGGTCCTGGGTGTAGGTCGCCTCCAAGATGAGGAGGTCGGCCCCCACCGCCGCCTCGAGGACCCCGAGGCAGGGCTGGGTGTCGCCCGAGTAGACGATGCGCCGCCCGGGGCGAGCCGGGCCGACGACTTGCTCCGGAGTGAAGGTGCGGCCGTCGCGCGTGGTCACGGCCTCGCCGCGCTGCAGCCGCCCGAAGAGGGGACCCTCGGGGATGCCGAGCGCCAGCGCTTTTGGTTTGTCGAAGAAGCCGGGGCGGTCCGGTTCCTGCAAGGCGAAGGCGAGGCTCTCGATGCCGTGGTCGCCGGCGTAGACCTGCACCGCGTAGCCGTCCTTCTCGATGCGGTCGCCGGGCTTGACCTCCTGGACGTGGAGGGGGAACTCCTTGGGCCAGCCTCGCAGGACGCGCCACGCCTCGACGATCTTGCCAAGCCCGCGCGGGCCGTAGACCCAGACCGGCTCCTTCCGTTCATTGAGGGCCATGGTCTTGAGGAGGCCGGGGACGCCGTAGCAGTGGTCGCCGTGGTAGTGGGTGAGCCAGACCTGGCTCACCTGCTGGTACGAGAGCCCCGAGCGCTGGAACTGGCGCTGCGTCCCCTCGCCGCAGTCCCACAGCAGGATCTCGGAGCCGCGCTTCACGGCGATGGCGCTGAGGCCGCGCTCCGCGGTGGGCCAGCTGGCGCCCGTCCCGAGGAACGTGACGGAGAGGTTGGCGCTCATCGCCGGTCGAGCCACAGGCCTAGACCCTCATAACCGCAGCGAAGTGCCTAGTCAGGCTGTTGTGGACGCGCTGCTCGTGGAGCTCCACCGTGCGGAAGCCGTGCCGCTCCAGGCCCGCGAGGAGCCGGGCCTCGGGGCCGCCCACCACGGCGTGGGCCCCGCGCGGCAGGAGGTCCGCGAAGGCGGCGAAGGCGCGGTCGTAGAGCGAAGAGAGCGCCTCGCGGGCGGTGGTCGAGGCGCGCCCGTAGGGCAGGTCGGTCACGATGCCGTCCACCCCGTCCAGGAGGCGTGGCGTCTCCCCGACGTCGGCGACGAAGGCGGCCCCCGTGAGCGGCTCGTCGGCGGTGTCGGCGAGCGCCTCCAGCGTTCCCTGCACCATGAAGGCGTCGAGGTCGCTTCCCCAGGCGTCGTAGCCCTCGCGGGCGGCCTCGAGGACGAAGCCGCCGGTGCCGCAGAAGGGGTCGTAGACGCGCCCCCCGGGTCGGACCCGGGCGAGGTGAAGGAGTGCCGCGGCGAGCCGGGGGTGGAGGCTCACCGGCTGGAAGTGCGGCCGGCTCTCGACCGCCCGCGCCCCATAGGCGGCGCGGTCCACGTCGTGCATGAGCTCCCCGAAGGCGAGCCGGCCGTCGAGCGACCACAGGAAAAAGCGGCGTTGCGGGGCTTCGAGCTCGATGGGGTGCCCCGCCGCCTTGAGGGCGTCGCCGAGGGTCCGCACCGCCGCCGCAGCCGTCGCACTCTTCGGGAGCCCGCGCCGCTCCAGGCGGATGGCCACGGAGCCCTCGCCGTCGGCGCGGGAGCGCACCGTGCGGGCGAGGTCGGCCACCCCCGTGTCGCTGTCGGGAGCCTCGCCCCACAGGACGCCGGAGCCGTGCGCCATGGCCAGCCGCCGCAGCGCGGCGTCGGTGGCGGCCGGACGGCTGGGCTCGACAGTCGCCTGCAGGCCACGGACCTCGACGCGGGCGCCGGAGTCGTGGACCCCAAGGAGGGCACGAAGCTCCGCCTCCGGCAGGGTGGCGTGCTCCCCCGAGAGGAGGGCGGCGCGCGGTTCCACGCTACAGCCACTTCCGCCAGCGCGCCAGGAGGACGCCGCCGATGGTGACGGCAAAGGTGCCGGTGGTGACGGCCCAGAACGTCCAGGGCGGGATGCCCGTAAGGTTCATCCCGAAGAGCTGCGCAATGAGGTTGGGGACCAGGACGAGGACCGTGACGGCGGTGAGGCGGCGCACCACGATGTTGGTCTGGTTGGCGAGGGTGGCGTTCCAGGTCTCCTGGCAGAGCACCGCGACCTCCTTGACGTGCTCGAGGCGCTCCGAGAGCCGGGTCATGTGGTCGGCAACATCACGCAGGTAGAGCCGCGTCTCGTCGCGGATGTTGGGGTACTCGCCGCGCTCGAGCGCCACCATGGTCTCCCGCATCGGGAAGATGGTCTTGCGGTTCTGGCTGATTATGTGCTTGAGGTCCTGGATCTTCTGCAGCTCGTGCCGCTCCGCCGACTCGATGACCCCCTCCTCGAGGCTCTCGATGCGGTCCTCAAGCTCGTCCATGATGGGGAAGTAGGAGTCCACGATGGAGTCGATGACCTGGTAGAAGGCGTGGTCGATGGAGGCCCCCTTGTGCCCGACCTTCTGCTGCAGGAGCCGCTTCTCCACCATGTCGAGCTCGGCCACCGGGTCGGTGCAGCAGGTGATGAGGAAGTCGGGGCCGAGGAAGATGCCGACCGTCAGCCAGCTCATCTCGTCGTTCTCGCGGTCCCAGCGAGGAGCGCGGGCGACCACGAAGGTGAGGTTGGGGTAGTCCTCGACCTTGGGGCGCTGGCGGTGGCTCATGACGTCCTCGAGGGCGAGCGGGTGGAGGTCGAAGACCACCCCCAGCGACTCCAGCTTCTTCTGCTCCAGCCCCTCGAGGCGGATCCAGACCAGGGTGGGGCCCCAGGCGAGGTCACGCGCCGCCTCGGGGGTGATCTCCCCCGACTCGCGCCAGGCGCCCTGCTGGAACGCGAGGACCTTCATGGGGCCCCATGCTGGAAGGGGGGATATAACGGGAGCCGGAGTGGGCGCGGGGTGGACGAGCCGGCCGAAGCCGCAGATTACGCAGATTCCACAGATTCTCTTTCAAGCCGCATCTGCGAAATCTGCGTAATCTGTGGCCAGGTGGGGTTAGGGCGCGAAACCGGCTCCGCCCGCAACCGTCAAGTGCCCCGGCGCGTAGGAACGCCCATGGCCAAGCCGAAGGGGTCCGGCCTCGGCATCCGCGGCATCGACCACATCGACTTCGTCGTGCACGACCTCGACCGCAGCCGGCGCTTCTACACCGAGTCCATGGACTTCGCGGAGAGCGCCCGCTCCACACCCGCCCACGAGTCAGAGACCGGGGAGCGCGCGGTGGTCTTCGACGCCGCCCGGGTCCGCGTGCAGTGCACGGCGCCCCTCCGCAAGGACTCCGGCGCCGCCCGCTTCCTCAAGGCCCACCCCGACGGCGTGCGCTCCATCACCCTCCGTGTGGACTCCGTGGAGGCAGCCTGGAAGGCGCTCGAGAAGCGGGGCGCCAACTTCGTGGACGAGATGGTGGGCAAGCCGGGCTACCGACACTTCTCCATCGCCACCCCGCTCGGGGACGTCGAGTTCCGCTTCCTCGAGAAGGAGGGGGCGGTCATCGCCGGCGAGGCGCCCGGCGACAAGACCCAGGGCGCGGTGGATCCCCGGCTCGCCCCCGTCGTGGGCGGCAAGGCGGGTGCCGGCCGCAACCGCCACAGGTTCACCCACATGGACCACGTCACCAGCAACACCCGCGAGATGCGGGGGCTCACCAACTGGTACCGCGACGTCCTGGGGTTCGAGCACTTCTGGGACATCCGCTTCCACACCCGCGACTCCAAGCCCGGCATGAAGGGCGGGAGCGGCCTGCAGTCCATCGTGATGTGGGACCCCGCCTCCAACGTCAAGTTCGCCACCAACGAGCCGCTGCGGCCCAACTACTGGGCGAGCCAGATCGCCAAGTACGTCGAGGACAACCGCGGTCCCGGGGTGCAGCACATCGCCTTCTCGACCCGCTCCATCATGGATGTCATCCCAGGGATGCGCCAGTCGGGCCTCAAGTTCCTTGAGACCCCCGACGCCTACTACGAGATGTTGCCGACACGGCTTGCCGAGCGGGCGGTGGACAACCTCAAGGAGGACATCAAGGAGCTGCGGCGCAACCGCATCCTGGTGGACGGCCGCGACCACCGCTACCTCCTCCAGATCTTCATGCAGGAGGCCGCCCTCCTCTACAACGAGGCGGCGGCGGGGCCGTTCTTCTACGAGGTCATCCAGCGCCACGGCGACCAGGGGTTCGGGGAGGGCAACTTCCGCGCCCTCTTTGAGTCCATCGAACGGCAGCAGACCGGCGAGACCCCGGCGGGCGTCCGCACGGTGCAGAACCCGTACCTGATGGACTAACGCCCCTCTCCGAATTTGCTCAAGGCGAATCCATCCCGTGGGGCACCCGGCTGCGGCGTCAGGCTCCCTCGCGGTGTCCTCCGGCCACGCCTTGGTCGCCTTCCTTGCATCCGGGCGCCCCACGGGCGCCTGCATCCTTGATCAAATTCTGCGAGGGGCTGTAGCGAACCCGTCTTGAACCAGCGCCGGCTTCGCCGCGCGTTGAAGCTCTGCACCTTCTCCCCCGCCGGCGCTCCGCCCCGCACCGGAATCGTCCGCAACAGGATGGTCGTGGAC
>DATDQC010000227.1:0-2326 GCA_035292455.1 Thermoplasmatota archaeon | reverse complement strand
TCCGGTGGCGGTGCGCGCCAGGCTCGTGGAGAGCGGCCGGGACACGTATTGGGGGTCGTCGCGGTCGGCGCGGATGTTGGCCATGGCTTGGCCGTAGTGGCCGTGGCAGGTGGTGTCGCCGATGAGGTCGTAGCCGCGGCGGGCTTCGTTGTGCCGGAGGGATTTGGAGAGGATCTTGCGGCATTCGTCTCGCATGAAGGCCTCGATGACGGTGGTCTGGGGGGCGTGGAGGCGGCGTTTGAGGGTGTCGGCGCTGGGGGTTCGTCGTCGGCCGCGGCGTCGTAGGCGCATGGCGGCTCGCCGGAAGGATCCGCGTGGGTCGGTTGGGATGAGGAGGGCGGCGGAGGCGAGTTGGCGCTTTGTGAAGCGGCTGCCTTCGGCGTCGAGGAAGGGCGTTAGGAGGTCGAGGGCTTCCTGGTGGCTGGCTTGGGCGGCGTAGGTTTGGGCGAGTGCTGGGGTGAAGTCAAGGGCTTGCACGGGGTGGGCCTCGGCGAATGAGGAGGTGGGACTTTTCGTTCGAGCCTTCGGTGAGGGTGCGGCTGATGAGCATCCAGCCTTCGGGGTCGAGGCGGATGCGGACGTCGCGTAGGAGGCTGCTGAGGTGGCTTTGGACTCGTTTCCTGTCGTCGTCGCCGAAGGTCTGGGAGTGGATGTCTTGGCCGGTGAGGTCCTGGATGATCTCTGTGCTGCGGCGGGGGTCGGCGGTCGCGTTCTTCAGCAAGTAGTCTTGGAGCGCGCGTACGTTGAGTTCGCGTAGGGTCTGGGCGACGGCGTGGCTTGGCGTGTACTCGGGGTGCTTGAGGGCGACGAGGAGGTCGGCGACGGCTTGGGGTGCTCCGCCTTCTTCGATTTGGAGGCCGAGGGTGAGGAGGTTCACTTGGATTCGTGGGAGGCCGGTGGGGTGGGTCATGCGAGCTCGCCGAGTTATGACTAAGCATAACTCGGTGGGCGGGGACGGGGTCGGCCACTTAAGCGTTGCGCGTAAGGGATTAAGCGTAACTGTGCAGTGACGAGAACCTGGGGATGCAGGCATGGCCAGGAACACCGTCAGGCGAACCTACTCGATTCCAATCGACCTCGACCGCGCCTTCCGGATCGCCGTCGTCAAGGAGACCGGCATGATCAAGGGCGACATGAGCCGCTTCGTCGCCGACGCCATCCGGGACTGGGTCCGCAAGCGCGGCCACCAGGCGCCCCGCTGACGACAGTTCTGCGTGCGCGTAGCAGCGACTATTCTAAGCAGCGGGCCGGGCGGCCAGCCGTCGATTTACCGTCGGATGGGGTCGAGGTTGGAACTAAAGGCGATGTTGAACGTGCGTTCGACGGTGAGATGGTACGGCACCGATAGGTCCCGTATGCTGGCAAGCATGATGGCGACGGCCACGGCTTGGCCATCAGCCACATTGACGGCGACGCCCCTAGGAACGTACTCGGGTGCCTGCGCCGTCAATCGGTGGTCCCCAACGGGGACGTTCAGGAAGACGAAAGAACCCTCCGCGCCGGTCGTGACTTGCGTCGCGTCGTCCAGAGAAACGGTGGCGTTGGCGATCGGGCGGAGCTCGTCGTCGGAGACGGTGCCGGTGATGGACCCGACAAGGCCATCCTGGCTTGTCGGTGAAAGGCTTGCCGTGGCGAGTCCTGTCGGGTCAGTCGAATCGGGATCGGAGGCGGCGAGGGGGCCGGCGAATTGCTCCGTTCCAGTCGTGCAGCCAGCGAGCAGGACAACCAACGCCAATAGGGGACAACTGGAATTCATGCGATGAAACTCCGCGATCGCCCCAAGTCTTCGGGGCGTTCCCGGGTCCTCGTAGCCGTGGACCTTGGTTGCTTCTTTGGGGATCGGGGTGCCTGGGTTGAGGAGGAAGCCGTGGTCGCTGACCACGTGGAGGTCCGGCCACGTGACTTCGCGCAGGTGCAATTCGATGATGCGGGCGGTCGAGGGGTCCATGGTGGTCGTCTCGGCGTCGAGGGCGATGAAGCGCATGCAGGGCACCGAGGCGGGGCCGGTGCTTGATTCGGGGAGGCCAGGTGGCCGACGGCGACGGCGTCGCCTGGGGGCGTCGCGAAGTTAAGGCGGACCGGTTCGCGGGTCCACGTACTTGACTCCGGCACCCAGAACGCCTCAAAGGCGGGTGCTCGCTGACCCCCTTTCCGGGGCCTTTCCGAACCGAGAAACCAGGAGAGCGACACTTTCACTCCGACGCCGCCCGAGGCTTTGCGCGATTCTAGCCGGTAGCCCAAACCCCCAAATAGGGGGGGTGTTTCGGCCGCCCCCACGCACCCCCCGCAAGGGGAGGGTGCCGGGCCAAGTCGCCCCGCAAGGGGT
>DATDQC010000226.1:0-2025 GCA_035292455.1 Thermoplasmatota archaeon | reverse complement strand
GCGGCCGATCGGCGTGTTCCTGTTCGCCGGGCCGCCCGGGACCGGCAAGACGTACCTCGCAAAGCAGATCGCCATTGAGCTCGGCCGGACGCTCCTCCACCTCGACATGAGCCAATTCTCGCGCGGGGCCTCGGCCGCGACTCAGCTCTTCGGGTCGTCCAAGGGGTATGTCGGCTCCGACAGCTACGGCAAACTCACGGCGGCGCTCCGGGACGTGCCCGACACGGTGGTGCTGCTCGATGAATTCGAGAAGGCGCACCCCGAGGTGCACAAGCATTTCCTCACGGCGTGGAACGACGGGTTCATCACGGAAGCGTCCGACGGGCGTCAGGTGTCGACCACGCGCGCCCTGTTCCTGCTTACGACGAACGCCGCGACCGACGCGCTGGCCGACCTCGCCCGGCGTTTCGCGAGCGAGCCCGACGAACTGCGCCGCGCGGCAACCAACGCGCTCCGGGAAGCCGGGATCGCGCCCGAGGTCTTGAACCGCATCGACCGAATCTTTGTGTTCAAGCCGCTCGAGGGTCTGGACATCGCGCGGGTGGGCGCGCTCGAGATCGAGGCCATGATCAAGGGGTACGGGTTGGAGGTCGCCGAGGGGGGGATCGATCCCCAAGTGCTCCTGGACTTGATCCGCCGCCAGGCGAAGCTCGGCTCGGTGGCCTCCTCGCGGGACCTCGTGCGCGCCATCGAGGAAACCATCGCGGATTCCTTGATCGACGCCAAGCGCCGGAAGGTCGCGCGGGTCATGCTGATCGAGCGGGACGGCATGGTCGTCGCGGCGGCGGCCGAATAACCGCTGCCCCGGCCGAGATTCCTCAGGGTAGAAGGACCATGGGAACGTTTGGCAACTTGTGGCGGCGGGCGCCGGTGTGGCGCATGAGCGTGGTGGCCGCAGTCCTCTGCAGCGGCCTCTTTTTCGCCTTCCATCCCCGGACCCCCCAACGCCCCTCGTCCTCTCCCCCGGGGATGAGCGGAGCCCAAGCCACCTTCACGCCGACGCTCCCTCCTCTGACGGCACCGCCGGCCGGGCGCAATACTCCACTGCCAGGCGGACTGCCTCCGGCGGGGCTCTCGCAGCCTGAGGAACCCCCCTCTGCCACCACCCGTGGCGCTTCCGCGAGGGTCAGCACACGCACGGGTTCCAGTGCAGGATCGGGGACGTCCGCTGCGGAGCAAGTCTCGTTGATGGGCAAGGGGTTTACAGGGCGCCTGCCGTACTTGGGGCGTCAACTACCCCTGCCACCGGGGACGTGGACGGTCGTCGCCCAGGTGTTTCCGACCGACCAGGGCGACGGGTCGGAGGGCATTGTGCTTGCGGATAGTACTGGGGGGACGCTGGCAGGCCTCACCGTCCTGTTGGGCACCGGCCCGCAGGTGCCAGGCGGCACGGGATACCGGCCCTTCAAGCAGTGTCAGCGGAAGGCGCTGATGGCGGTCGTCGTTCACGCCAACGAGGAGTTCGGTATTCAGGACTGTTGGACGCTCAACCACAACTCTGGAACCGCGGCGTGGACCGCGAAGGGAACCCATCCTTTGCTGCGAGCCGCCGCCGGTGCCCTGCAGGTTGCCGGTGTGCCGATCCCCGAGACGCTGTTATCGGTCTACTATCGGCTCGCCGACACGCGCGGCTTTCTCAACGTCATCTACTACTTCAACCCCGAGCGAGATGGTATCAAGACGCGCCCCACGGCCACGTGGGAGGACAGCGACTGGCACCGGGACTACATTGCCCGGTACCCCGATAAGGTGGCGTACGTCCAGCGTCTCAAGGCCTGGGCGACCACTCATCATCGGGCGCTTGCGGAGAGCTTCTTCGGGCCATCCTCGCTCCACAGCCGAGGCAACCGGCAATAGGCCGCACCACCACGTAGTCGGGGACCTTGCATTATAAGTACTGGTCCTCCCGGGTCGAGTGTGGGTTACCCCAAGATGTAGTGGGTGATGGGGTGGGTATGGTAGCTTGCCAGACAACCAAGGAGGACTGGCATGGAAGATACCGCCCTGTACACCCTGCTGTTGGGA
>DATDQC010000225.1:0-2400 GCA_035292455.1 Thermoplasmatota archaeon | reverse complement strand
TGGATCGACGTCGTACGAATTCACGGATGCCGCCTTCCCCGTCGGCGAGGAGCACACCTACCGCGTCGAAGCCGTCCTCGATGGCAACACCCTGGCAAGCTTCGCCGCCGAGGCGAGCACGTCGTCGGAGCCGGTGCGCTTTGCGGCGTGCGACCTCCGGGTCCTCGACTCCGACCGGGACGGCGTGTGCGATGCCCACGAGGAGCAGTTGGGGACGAATGTCCAGGCGCAGGACTCCGACGACGACGGCGTGCCCGATGGCGAGGAGATTGAAGCGGGTCGTGACCCGGGGCGCGCGGAGCTGCAGGGCATCGAGGATGCGACCGCCGCGGTTTCGACGTCGTGGGTGCCGTGGGTGCTCGGCGTGGCGGGCGCCGCGGTCGCGCTCCTGGCCGCCCTCGCCGTGGTGGTCCTGCGGCGCCGGTGAGGGGCCGGGCGCGCCAAAGCCTTTCAACGCCCCCCTGGATGGACCGACCCGTGCGCCGCTCGACCTTGGGCCTGCTTCTGCTCGCCGTCTGCCTCGCCTCGATGCTCTCCGCGGGCGCCCAGGCGCCGCCGTCGCCGGAACCCTCGGTGGCCATCTCCGCCGCCGACACCGAGGTCTCGGTGAGCGTGGAGTCGCCCACCACGGTGGACCTGACGGTCGAGAACACCACGCCCGGGACTGGGACACCGCTCGACCAGCCGCGCACCATCCTCCTCGAGGTCTCCGGGGCTTCCGAAGGGTGGACGGCGCATGTCGATCCCGTGCGGCTGCGCCTGGCCGCGGGGGCCACGGCGACCGCCACCCTCACGATCTCGGTCGCCACCGACGCCGGGGCGTCCGACGCCACCGTCACCGTGGTCGCCAAGATGCTTCCGCTCGGCGTGGACGCCATCCCCGGCGTGGGGCCCGCGGTGGACCCCGAGACGACCGCCAGCGTCGAGGTGCAGGCGCACCGCGACGACTCCCTGACCCGCGACATCCTGGAGACCATCGGGCCGTGGATCTACGTCCTGTTCCTGGCCCTGCTCGCGGCCATCCTGATCACGGTCAAGCTGGTGGTCGGCAACCGCCGCACCGCCGTCGCCCTCAGCGCCGAGGCGGCCGACGTCACCGTCCCGGCCGGCGGCCGCGGCACCCTCACGCTCACGGTCGAGAACCTCACCAAGGCGGAGGACACCGTGGTGTTCCAGGTTTCCGCCGTGGCGACCGGTTGGGCCGCCTTCCTCCCGGTCCCCGAACTCCAGCTGGCGCCCCAGGCCCGCGAGGAGATCGCGCTCACCGTCATCGCCGCCAAGGACCTCCACCCCGGCGACTCGCAGAGCATCCTGGTCTCTGCGACCAGCGCCCAGGCTCCCAAGCGGCCCGCGGTCGTCACCGTGGACGCCACCGTGGGCGGCCGCAAGGGCAAATAGTCGCCCGGCCCGCCTTCCCCCTGCAGCCTACGCCTTGCGGAAGAAACCCCGGAGCGAGGAGCGCACGACCGGTTCGCCGCGGTGGCGGATGGCGCGTTCGGTCCGCTCCAGCCGCTCCTCCAGGAGGCCGGCCCCGCCCGCCTCGGAGCGCAGGTCCGCCTCGTCGCTGAAATGCGTGGTGCGCCCGTCGGCGAGGCGCCGGGTCGGGGCCTCGTCTTCCACCCAGGTTCCGGTCCCCACGCGGAGGTCGTCCGGGGTGAGGCGCTCCACCACCAGGAGGCCACCGGGCCGCAGGACGCGCGCCGATTCCCCGAGCGCAGCGCGTCGCCCCTCGGCAAGGAGGTGTCCGGTGCAGTGGAGGTCCAGGATGGCCCCGAACGAGGCGTCCCGGAACGGAAGCCTCTCGGCGTCGCCAAGGACCCGGGGGGTGCCGCCCGGGTGGCCCCGAAGGACGTTCCATGACACGTCGAGCCCGATGGCGTCCACGCCGGCCTTCCGGAGGGGCCGCAGCATCTTGCCGTTGCCGCAGCCGAGTTCGAGCACCAGGCTGGGCGGCAGGAGGGGAACCAGCTCCGCCACGGCGTGCTCGCCCCGCCACGGCGACGGCTGCCTGCGGTAGAAGCGGTCCCAGGGGTTGGCGGCGCGGCGCACCGTCCCCGGGGACCGGCAACACCCTGATAACGGGGCGCCCCGTGGAGCACGCATGGCCCGGCGCCGCGACAAGGACAAGGAGCGCGAGGTCGCCTCCGCCCGCGTTGCACGCCTCCTGGTGCGGGCGCGCGCCGAGGCGCTCGGGCCCGACCCCGCCCTCGCCGACCGCCACGCCGGGCTGGTCCGCCGCATCGCCATGAAGTACCAGCTCGGGCTCTCGCCCGAGGCCAAGGCGCAGGTGTGCCGCGGCTGCTCGGGCTACCGGCTCCCCGGCGCCACCCGCGTCCGGCTCCGAAGCGGCCGCCTCGTCACCACCTGCCTCCGCTGCGGCCACGTCCGCCGCCGCCCCCT
>DATDQC010000224.1:0-2733 GCA_035292455.1 Thermoplasmatota archaeon | reverse complement strand
TTCCCGTTTGATGTCGCCTTCCCGGCCGCCGGCGGGTACACGCTCCAACTCTCCCCCTTCCCGCTGGTGGCCCAACCGGTGGGACCCTACCTCACCGCGGACCTGGGGACCGACCTGTCGTTCGCGGTCTCCGCCGCGGAGGGAAGTTTCCCGTCGGCGGCTCCCCGGGAGACCCTCGCCCCTGCGACGGAGGACCCCAAGGACATGCCGGCCCCCACTTTCGCCCTCGCCGCGGCCGCTCTCGCCTTGGCGGCGTGGGCCGGACGGCGCCGATGAGGGGCCGCCGGGCGCTGGCGGCCGGGATCGCCGTGGCAGCCCTCCTCCTCATCGCGCTCGGGGTATGGCAGCTTCTCGCCCGAACCGCGCCTTCGTGCGGGCCGCAGTGCGACGCCGACACCACCTACCGCGGGGGAATCCTCACCCTTGGAGGACTCGCCGCGGGCGCGGTCGCGGCCCTGCTGTGGCCCCCACGACCGCGCGACGACGAGACCCCCACGACCAGGGACCCGTCAGCCCCTTAAGCCTAGGCCGCCGTGGCGGAGCCGTCCGCCATGGTCCGTGGTCTTCGCGTCGCTGCCCTCGTCCTGATTGGCGTGGCCCTCCTCCTGCTCCTTGCCAGCAACGTCCCCCAGGTCTCCTTCTCCCAAGACCGCACAGGGGGATGCACGACCCGCATCGCGATGTGGGGGGAGCACGCGAGCGGCAGCGGCTGCACCACCGATTTCAGGTCCTGGTTCTCGGGCGAGAACAAGGGCCGAGACGGCATCGCGCTCCTCCGGATGGCCGGACCGCTCCTCGCGGCAACCTCCGCCCTGGCGGTCGTGGCCACCGTCCTCCTTGCGGCGGGAAAAACGAGGGCCGCCGCAATCTTCGGGTTCGTCACCACCGGCATGACCGCCCTCACCGTGACCCTCACCGCTCTCGGGGAGTCGGACCTTGACGCCGGCGGCAACCTCGACTTTTTCCTCGCGTTCTATTTCCTCTGTGGTGCAGGCCTCGTTGCCATGGTGGGAAGCGTCCTCGCCATGCTGGAGAGGCCCGCCCCGGCGGGCATGGGGCAGCGCCCCGCCCCCGGCGGCCCCCGCACCTTCGGCACCGGCGGCAAGCCAAGTGCCCCCGCACCGGCCCCTTCGGGTGGCCGACCCGGCAGGTGCCCCAGATGCAAGAGCCCCGTCACCCTGTTCAAGGGCGTGAAGCCTTCCTGCTCGGCGTGCGGCTTCAAGGCCTAGGCCTCCATCAAAGGCGAAGCGGCCGCGTCGCTGCTCCGTCATCTCCTTAAGGCAAAGCGGCGGTGCGGAAGCCGGTCGGTATGGCAAGTGGACTCCGAACCGGCGCGACCATCGCCTTGGGCGCCGCCGCCTTGATCATGATCTTGAGCAACTTCTCGTTCTTCCCTTACGCCCATGAAACAGGCTACGACGCGACGCCGTGGGGATCCAAGTTCGAAGGGTTTGGAACCTCAACTTCCGTCAAGTGGTTCGACGGTGACCTGGATGGCGGCGATGGCGTTGGCATGCTACGCGCTTCCGGTCCGTTGCTTGCCGCCTCGATCGCTGCGGGAGTAATTGGCATCATCTTGGTCGCGATGGGCAACCGGACCGGTGGAGTTGCCCTCTCCTTCACCACGGGGGGGCTTCTCGCTGTCACCATGCTGGTCTTCGTCTTGGGTCTCAACGCGGGATCCGGCGAGGCGCCAAGCCTTGGTTACGGTTTCTACGTCTCCATCGTCGCCGTGCTCGCCGCGGTGGCCGCCGGCGTGATGACCATGATGGACAAGTCCACTGCCGCCCCCATGGGCCGCCCCGCCGGCATGCCCGGCGGCCCGCGCCCCTTCACGGCCGCCGCCCCTGGATCTCCCGCGGCAGCCCCCACCGCCGGACGCCCCGGCCGCTGCCCCAAATGCAAGACTGCGGTCACCATCTTCCCCGGCCGCAAGACGGTCTGCTCCAAGTGCGGATTCAGCGCCTGAGACCGCGGCCCGCCCCAGAGTTTATCCGCCACGACGGAGTCGTTTCAGCGTAGCCCATGTCCGTCGCCAAGCGAACCGCCGCGCTCATCGTGCTTGGAATCGGAGTCGTCCTGCTGTTCGTCGCCGTTTTCGTGCCTTGGGCGACGCTCAAGTGGCACCAGGAGGATGACATCTTCGGCGAAAGTTTCGATGCAAGACTCCAGTACAATCTGTGGGATCTGGAATTCCATTCTTCATTCTATTCGGACTCCGTGGACTACTCCGACATGTCCGGATCCAATGACGGCGAAGACTCCGGAAAACCGGAAGGGCTTGGGCTCCTCCGGACCGGCGGCCCCATGCTCTCTGCGAGCCTCGGACTCGGAGGGCTCGGTGCCATCCTGCTGCTGGTCGGCCTGTTCACGTCGCACGGCCTCTCGAAGACCGGCGCCTGGCTCGCGGTGGGGGCCGGTGCCGTCGCCCTCATCGGGGTCGTCCTTTTCCTGGCCGGCCTGCACTCCAACGCCGGAGAGACGAAAGACGACGCTGGAAACGATGGCGTGACGCTGAACGGCCCCTACCCCCATGTCGGTTACTTCTTCGCCCCCCTTGGGGCCTTGGCCATCCTGGTCGGCGGCTTCCTGGGATTCGCCCGGGCGCGCGTGGTCCCCGGCGCCGCAGCCGGCTACGGCGCGGGCTACGGTGGCGGCTATCCCGGCTATGCGCCACCGGGTCCGGCACCCTACGGCGCGCCGCCCGCCGCCCGCCCCGCCTTCTCCCGCTCT
>DATDQC010000223.1:0-8392 GCA_035292455.1 Thermoplasmatota archaeon | reverse complement strand
CGACCGCGAGCGCGACTGGGGCGCCGCCCTGCACGGCGACCGCCCCACGCTCCTCCACGTCCTCGACCGCGTCGGCTCCCCTGGACTCGCCGCCGACGTCCTGGGGGTGAGCCGCGCCGGCGTGCACAAAGCCATCCAGGCGTGGGCGTCGCTCGGCCTGGTGCGACGCGTCGGCACTCGCCACGCCCTCGCCGAAGGGCAGGGCCGGCTCCGGGCCTTCCTCGCCGAGACGGCGCGCACCGAGGCCCTCCACCGCATGCGCGCCATCGACTCCGCCGGCGAGCTGCGGTGGTCGCTCGGCCCTGAACTCCTCTACTGGGCGCCGCGCCCCTCCACCTCGGCACGGGTCCAGCCGGCCGGCCCCACCGCGCTGGCGCAGTACGGCATCACGACGTTCGGGCGGGGCGCCTACCACGCGCTCTCCCACCGGACGCTCGACGGCGCCGACGCCGCCCTGCAAACACTCCTCGTCGGGGGCGACGACGCACTCCACCGCTCCACCGCCGCACTGTTGGTGGAGAAGGAACGCCTCGACCTCCGCCGCAAGGCGCCGCTCTACGGCCTCGAGGAGGAGGCAAGCGGCGTGGCGGCGTACCTCGCGGAGCGGCGTGACCGCGTCGGGTTCCTGCCGTGGTCCGAGTACGACGGGCTGCGGCGGCTCTACGCCCCCGCCGTCTAGACGGTGTCGTCCACGACCGCCTTGCCGTTCTGGAACCCGGCCGGGAAACCGGCGCCGTAGAACTGGAACACGACCTCGTTGGGGAGCGAGCCCTCCTCGAACGGATAGGCCACCTCGCCGTGGATCTCGGTCCCGGCCGGGGCCGACTCGACCTGGATGCCGTAGTCGATGGTGCGCTCGGTGCGCCAAAGGAAGCGCTCGAAGTACTGGCTGTAGGTGCCGAGGGGGCACTCCTCAGGATGGTCCTGGCTGCGGGCGTCGCTCGTATCGAGTTTGCGCGCCCGGGTTTCGGGGTTGAAGCAGAGGAACCCGAGCTCCTCGAAACCGGGTGTGGGCGTCACGTGCTTCTCGAAACCGAACGTCGGCTCCTCCTCGCCGCGCGGGTAGGAGTAGCGGACGCTCATCGCGGTGCTCCATCCCGCCACCTCGTCCTCCGGCTCGACGACCCGGAGCGGCAGGTAGTCGGGGTGCAGAATGCCGAAGGATTGCAGGAGGCGTTCCTCGAGGTAGGCGCCGTCGATGGGGCTCACGTCCACCGGGACCCACGGGTCCTGGCCGAAGGCGGGGCCGGCGTAGAACTCCACCCAGGCGTGGAAGCCGTCGACGCTTCCGCCCACGTAGCCCGACACCAGGCGGGCGGGGACCCCGGCGGCCCGCAGCAGGCTGACGTAGGCGCCCGCGAGGTCGCGGCAAACGCCCCCGCGCACGCCGTTGCCGCCGCCGTCGCGGGCCAGCCCCTCGTCGCTTTCGTCCTCGCCAGGGTCCTCGCGGTCGAAGAGGGTCTGCGCCGGCATCATGAGGTTGCGGGAATCGAGCCGCGACTCGTCGTACTCGAGGTTGTCCACCATCCAGCGGTAGAGGGCGATGGCGGCTTCCATGGTGCCCATTCCCGAGGTCACCACGCTGTCGGCCACGGCGCGCACGTCGGGGTCATCCGGGGTGATGCCATAGCCATCCCCGAGGTAGGCGGTCCCGGCCTGCGCCCCTGCGGTGGACCGGTCCAGGTAGGCCTCGGGGTCCCGGAGGTCCCACAGCTGCACGCGGTTGGTGTAGCGCGCCACCACGCCGTAGGTCCACTGGCCGGAGGGCAGCAGCACCGAGGTTCCGGAGCGCACCTGCACGGTCTGGTTGTTCCAGTTCCCGGCAGGGTCCTGCAGCCGCACGGCGTAGGCGAAGATGCCGTCGCCAAGCCCGCTGACCTGGATGGCAAGGGAGGAGGCGATGCGCTGGCCGGTCTGCAGGTCCACGACCTCGACCGTAGCCCCCGGCTCGACGATGGCGTCCTCGCCGAGGTTGTAGGTTCCCGTGGAGGCGATTCCCACCAGCTCTAGGCCGACGACCTGCGGTGCCGTGGTGTCGATGCGGACGGGCGAGAGCGTGCCGCGTTTCTTGCCGTCCACGTCGTACCGGATCTTCCAGGTCCCGTCCGGAATCACTAGGGTCACGTCCCCCTCCCCTTCCGCGAGGCGGACGGTGCCGTCCTCGAGGTTGGTGGCGCGGATCTCGATGGAGACGTTGGCGTCCTCCGGCGTGAGGACGCGGAATTGGTTGTGCCGGTTCCACGCATCCTCCCCTTCGGCGAAGGCCGTGAACCGGACGTCGATGCTAGACCCAAAGCAGCCGGGCGCCAGCAGGGCGACCACGAGGAGGACAGCGACCTGCAGACGCATCGCTTGCCAGGGGGGAAGCCGGTTGAAAGGCCTTGTGCCCGGCCTCGGCCTCTACGGGCGCCGCAGACGCGGGCCAACCACGATGACCCCAACCAGGAGGATAGCGGCGGCACCCAGCCCGCCGAGAGCCCACCACACCCAAGCCTTGACGCCATTGGAGGCCGGGCCGACATCGGCTTCGTCGAGTTCCACGTGGAGCGGGTCGCTGCCTTCGTCCACCTCGACGCCGTCCGCCAAGCCATCGCCGTCGCTGTCGGCGTTCTCTGAATTGGTCCCCAAGAGCACCTCCTGCGCATTGCACAACCCATCCCCATCCGTGTCCGCGACTTGAACCTCGCACACGGTGAACTCCACCACCCCCGACGACTCACTCAACGCCGGCGCAAAGCTCACCGGCGAAGCCGCGCTCAAGACCGCCTCCACGTAGTACGCGTGCTCCTCTCCTGCCGGATACCCATTGTCCGTGAAACTGTAATCCGTCACGCCCTCTGCGTGCGGGACGCGGCCCACGAGAGTCGGCGTCGAGGCGCGCCAAACGCGGTACTCATCCACGCGTTCGTCACCCGACGACTCGAAGCGGACCACGACGTTGCCGCGACCATCCGTCTCCACGGCCACCGAAGCCACACCGTAGTCGGGGCTGCGAGCATCCAGGGGATCGAATCCACCCTCAACCTCAAGGTCATCCCGAAGCTCGTCACCATCCGTATCCGGGTTCTCTGAGTCCGTGCCCGCCTCCTCTTCCTCATCGTCCAGAAGGGAGTCGTTGTCGTCGTCGGTGTCCTCGTTGTCCCCTTCGCCGTCATCGTCCGCGTCGCGCGATTCACTGCGACGCGTGGGGAACGCATCCTCATTGTTGGCAACCCCATCGCCATCCGCGTCCCCAAGCGGCCCATCCTCCGGGTCACCATCACACGCATCCCCATCGCTGTCCCCATCACCATTCGCCTGGTTCACGTTGGCCGCGTTGGGGCAGTTGTCGGAGCCGTCATCCAGGCCATCCGAATCGGAGTCAAGAGTCCTCGTAGCATCCTCAGGGAAATCATCCGCGGCGTTCGCGACGCCATCGCCGTCGCGGTCCCCATCGCACACGTCACCCACATCGTCGCCATCGGCATCGGATTGGGCCGCGTTGCTGGCACCCGGACAGTTGTCGCCGTTGTCCCCCAAACCATCGCGGTCACTATCCGCAAGCTCGTCCGCGTCGTCCGGGAACCCGTCCACGCCGTTGAGGGACCCATCGCCGTCGCGGTCCTCGTCGCACACGTCACCCGCGCCGTCGGCGTCAAGGTCCGCTTGGTTGTCGTTGGGGGTGCCAAGGCAGTTGTCCACCGGGTCGCCCGCGCCGTCGCCGTCACTGTCCGGATACGCCACGGCGTCGCAAGCATCCCCAAGCCCATCGCCATCACTATCCAGTTGACTCGCGTTGGCGGCGTTGCGGCAGTTGTCCTCGAAGTTCTTCTTGCCGTCCCCGTCAAGGTCACCTTGCGGACCATCCTGCAGCGCCGCGTCGCAGACGTTCCCCAACCCGTCCCCATCGTCATCGGCTTGGTTCGCGTTCACGGCGCCCGGACAGTTGTCACTGACATCGGGACGGCCATCGCCGTCGCGGTCCTCGAGAAGGAGAAGCGTGACGCTGCCGGCGTTGCCAAGCGCCGTGCCGTCGCTTGCCTTGTACGTGAAGGTCCCCGACCCCGTCGGAGTGGCTGCCGGGGTAAACGTGAGTTGCCCGTTCACGATGGCGACCGTCCCCATGCTGGCGGGGACCCCGCTCGTCACGAGGCTGGGGGCATCCAGGGTGAGGGTTTCGCCGTCGGCGTCGCGGTCATTCTGGAGCACGTTGAGAGCGGTGGGCAGCGTCTTGGAGACCAGGAAGAAGTCGTTCTCCGCCACCGGCACGTTGTTGCCCGTGATGGTGTACGTGAAGGTCGCGGGGCTTCCGGCTTGCGCGAAGCCCGCCGCGAGGCCCGCCGCCTCGTAGCGCAGCACGAGGATGCGCCCCGCCGTCGCGGTGGGCAGGATGGTGAGCGTCGTGGTCTTTCTCGTCTCGCCGCCCGCGTACGAGAGCGCCGTCGAGGAGAGCGTGTAGTCGTTGCCGGCCCCCTCCACGGCGGTCGTGCCGGGGGCGGCCTCCAGCGGCACCGTGACGCTGCGGCCGCTTGGGGTGTTGAGGGCAACGGTGATGGGGATGGTGGTGCGGGCAAGCGAGCCGCTGCTTGCCGACTCGGTGAAGGAAGCCGTAGGCAGGGCATCGTCGTCGGCGACCAAGAGGTCCGCGGGGAGGAGGCCGGACGAGGAGTAGTCCGCGGACGCGAGGAGGGTGAACGTGGTGAGTTCAGGGTCGGCTTCGTCGAGGGCATCGTTTACGGCGGCAACCGTGAGGTCCGCCTGCGTGGAGCCGGCGGGGATCACAAGAGGCGCGGGGTCCACGACGTCGAGGAGGTTCCCGGTGAGGCTGTAGCGGACCCAGAGGGGTTCGGTGGCGTCGTCCGTGGCGCGCGTGACCCGGAGGGTGACCGGCGTTCCCGCCGGGGACTCGCTCGCTGTGTCATCAAGGACGGCGTACGTGAGGACGGGAAGGTCGTTGTCGCGGATGCGTAGTGTGAAGGTGGTCTGCCCGAGGGTGAGGCTGCTCGGGGAACCCAGCGTCAGCGTGAAGGTCTCGTCAAACTCGTCGCGGGCGTCGTCGCGCACGGTGAGGTCCACGAATTGCGGCGTGGTGGTGAAGGTCACGGTGCCGGAGACCGCCGCGCAGTAGTCGTTGGTGGTGCAGGGGTCGGCGTAGTCGCTGCGCACGGCGTTGCCGTCGGTCAGGGTGTACGCAAACGAGGGGGCGCCGCCTGAGACCCCGACGAGGTCGAAGCGGATCTGCTGCACGCCGCCAGCGTCCTCGGTGAGGGTGGGGAGGGTGATCGCCACGGTGGGTTCGCCGTCGTCGTCGAGGATGGTGCCAGTAGCGGCGTCGTCTCCCGCGAAGTAACCCAGGCCCCGATCGTTGCCGGTGAGGGTGAAGGTGAAGGCCTCGCCGGCGCCTTCGTCGAGGGTGTCGCCTTGGAGGGTGATGGGGAGGGCGACGACGGAGGTTTGGGCGGGGATGAGGAGGGTGTGGGGCGTGGAGGGAACTTGGTAGTCGGCGGGTTGCGTGGCGGATGCGTCAGCGAGGGCGTAGGTGATGGTGAGGTCTTGGTGGTAGGGCTTGGTGAGGGTGGCGTAGAGGTCGAACGTGGTGGTGCCGGCGTCGCCTTCGATGGCGTCGCGGTCGAGGGGCCGCAGGAGCGCCACGTCGTCGTCCAGGATGGTCGCGGTGGCGGTGCCGTCAGTGATGCCGGCGTTCACGGGGCTGCTTAGGGTGACGGTGAAGGCTTCGTTGCCGGGGTTGCCTTCGTCGAGGGTGTCGGGGTAGATGGGCAGGTATAGGGTCAAGCTGGTCTGGCCGGCGGGGAAGGTGGCGGTGGCGGTGGTGGCTGCGAAGTCGAGGCTGGTCGTGGCGGTGCCGGAGGTGGTGGCGTAGGTCACGGTAGTGGCGAGGCCGCTTGGGGCGCTGAGGGTGAGCGTGAGGGGCAGGAGGACGCTTCCCTGGTCGGCTTCGAGGGCGGAGCCGTCGGCGAGGGTGAGGGTGGGGGCCGCGTCGTCGTTGCTGATGGTGCCGGTTCCCACGCTGGTGCCGAGGGTGGCCTCGGTGGGGTTGCTGAGGGTGAGGGTGAGGGTTTCGTCGTTCTCGTGGAGGGCGTCGGCCAGTAGGGTGACGGCGACGTTCTGGGTCGAGGTGCCGGGGGGGAAGTTGAGGGTGACGGGGGCGGGGAGGGTGAAGTCGGACCCGGAGGTGGCGGTGACGGGGGCGATGGTGGCGGTGACGGTGCTGGCGATTTCGGTGGCGCCGGTGCGGGTGACGGTAAAGGTGAGGCTTCCGGTGTCTTCGTTGGCGGCGACGTTGGCGACGCTGAGGACGGGCGGGAGGTCGTCGTTGCGGATGGTGATGACCTGGGTGCCGTCGCAGGCGCCGCCGCCGCACGGGAAGCCGGTGAGGTCCAGGATGACCTGGAAGGTCTCGTCCGCCTCGTAGACCGTTTCGGAGCAGATGTTGAATACGATGGTGTTTGAGGTCTGGCCGGCGCCGATGGTGACCACGAACGGCCGGTCCACGAAGATGGCGGGGATGTCCACGTCCGTGTCGCCGGCCGCCACGGTGGAGTCCGCGGTGTAGGCGCCGGCCGCCGTGAAGCGGTAGTCTCCCGGAGAGACCAAGTTGGATCCCGCGAGGTCGGCGTAGATGGCATCCTCCAGTCCGCGAGTGGCGGCACCCTGGTTTCGCCACACCATCCGGATGGCGTTCGAGGTGGTGGCGCCGATGTCGGCGTCTCCGCTGGCGACGGTGGTGCCGGCCGCGAAGACCCCGACCGCGGTGAAGCGGTAGTCACCGACGCTGACAGTCCCGCCGATGCCGGCGCCGGAGTCCATGTAGATGTTGTCTTCCGGTCCGAGGCCGGCCGGCGCCTGGTCCACGCGAAGCAGGCCGTTGCGGTCCGCCTCGCCGTCCTGGACGTTGGTCCCCACGTTGAATCCCGACGCAGCGGTCCGGCGGGTGTCCCCCGTCGTGACGCTGCCCGAGCCGTCCCAGTCGATGTAGAGGTCGTCGGTGGTGGAGATGCCCGCGGCGCCGGTGCCGTCCACAGGGAGGTCCACCCGGATGTACTGGACGCCGCCGGAGAGCGCGATGCCGATGTCGAGGTCGCCCGCCGCCACCACGGAGCCGGTGCCGTAGCTGGCGATGCCGATGGTGACCGGCGTGAATCGAAGGTCGCCGACGCTGACCCCTCCGGAGAGGTCGCTGTCCACGTAGATGTCGTCCCAGGTCGTGTCGGGGCCGGGGTGGCTCCGGTTGCGGTAATCGGGTCCCGTCACGAAGCTACAGGAGTTGAACATGCCCGGGGTGGCGGTGCCGCCTGTGGTGCGGAAGGGGATCTCGATGGCGCCGCCCGTGGCGCTGGGGACCGAGACCGTGGTGGTGACGACCACGGTTCCCGAGTTGCCCTCGGTCACCGTCATGTCGGCGGCGATGCTGACGAAGGCCTCCTCGTCATCGATGATGAGGGTCCGGCTCAAGGAGCCGGTGGTGAGTCCATTGTCGCTGTCGCTGGGGTCGTACCAGCGGGTGTTCTGCGGGTTCAGGAACTCGGCGCTGAACCATTCGTCGGCCTCGGGGGCGGTGTCGCCGAGCACCTGGACCGCCAAGGTCTTGCTGATTTCGACGGCGTTGATGGCGCCGTCGCCGTTGTAGTCGGCGTAGTAGTCGTCGAGGGAGTCCAGACCAGCGGGTGCCTGGGGGATGCGAAGGATGCCGCCCGCGGCGAACGCGAGGCCGACGTCGGGGTCGTTGAAGGCGACGAGGGTGTCAGCCAGGAACGTGGAGAACCCTGTGAGACGGCGGTCTGCGGTCGTGACGGTCCGCGACAGGTCGATGTCGGCGTAGAGGTCGTCGGAGAGGTCCACGCCGGCCGGCCCACGGTCCACGCGGCGGATGGTGGGGGCGTTGTTGAAGGAGATCCCGAGGTCCAGGTTGCCCGCCGCGACGGTCGAGCCGGCGGGGTAGATGGTGCCGAAGTTCACCAGGAGGTAACGGAAGTCGCCCACACTGATGGTCAGCGAGGCGTCGATGTCGGCGTAGACGCCGTCGTCGCCGTCGACGGGCATGCTGCCGCCCGAGATGCGGCCCACCAGGACCGCGTTGCTCACGGCCACGGCGACGTCGGTGTCCGACGAAGCCACCCGACTCAGGGCGAAGTAGGTGGCGCCCCCTTGGGTGACGTCGTGGTAGCGGATGTCCCCCCTGGAGACGGCCCCGGAGGCGTCCATGTCGGCGTAGATGTCGTCGTTCGTGTCCACCGTGCCGAAGGGGGCGCGGTCCACCCGCAGGAGGGGCGGCGACGAAAAGACCGTGGCGCCGAGGTCGGCGTGGGAAGCGTCCAGGACGGAGCCGGCAGCAAAGGCCCCCACATCGGTGTACCTGAAGTCAGCGAACTCGAAGCGAAGGGTCCGCGCGGGA
>DATDQC010000222.1:0-13671 GCA_035292455.1 Thermoplasmatota archaeon | reverse complement strand
CGGTGGCTGGCGAGCGGGCCCCGGTGCGGGATCGGAGAACTCAAGATCCCGGCCACGCAGCCCGGCTCCAGCATCATGCCCGGCAAAGTCAACCCGGTCCTCTGCGAGTCGGTCATCCAGGCCGCCGCCCACGCCACCGGGAACAACCTCGCCGTCCGCATGGGGGGGCAGTGGGGGCAGCTCGACCTCAACGTCATGTGCCCCATGATGGCGCACAACCTGCTGGAGTCGATGCGCCTCCTCGGGTCGGTGAGTCGCGTCTTCGCCGACAAGTGCCTAGCCGGGACCAAGGCCAACGCCGAACGCGCCGCTTCCTACGTCGAGCACTCCGTGAGCATGGCCACCGCCCTCAACCCCCTCATCGGCTACGACAAGGCGGCCGCGATCGCCAAGGCGAGCCAGGCGGAACGGAAGACGGTGCGCGAGGTCGCCTACCGCGACTCCGGTCTCACCAAGAAGCAGGTGGACGACGCCCTGGACCCCCGCAAGCAGACGGCCGCTTCGAAGGACCGCCTGGGAAGCGGCGGTGGATAGCCCGGCCCGTCAGATCCACTGCGAGAGCAGGAAGACCAGGACGGGCAGCGCCACCGTCACCACGGCGCCCCGCCGGTTGATGACCGTGTTGCACTCGGGCCGCTTGCAGTGCTCCTCGCCGTAGGCGATGAGGGCGGTGACGCCGCGAAGTCGAGGATGTGGAGGTCCACGGCGACCTCGACCTGCTCGGCGGCGGTCGGGAGGGCAAGGAGGGCTGCGCCGGCCAGCAGGATGGCCGGAAGCAGGGGGCGCATGGGCCACGCAGGGGCCGCAGGCTGGAAAAGGCTCGTTCCGCGTCCGCTACGCAGGAGGCCGGGAGGGCGGCGGGCGGGCGCCTGGGGGAGGCCCGATCCACTGCACGACCATCGTCTTGACGTCGGGCGGGAAGTCCCCCTTGTCCCTCATCCACCCCAGGTAGTCCTTCTGCTCGAGGGCGGGCTGGTCGCGGTACTTGCCGAAGCCGAAGCGGATGGTCCCGGCGGCGTCGAGGTAGAAGCGGTGGCCGTGGTCGAGCCAGGTCTTGGCCTGGGCGTCGGGGCGGAAGTGCTTCACCAGGTTGGGCGACTCGAGCCCCTCCAGGCTGGGGGGGAGAAGGGCGGCGTGCGCCTGGCGCTGGCGCCGCAGCACCTCGAGGCAGGCGGCGGTGTCGGCCTCGGAGCGGTGGTTGCCCTCCATGGGCTTCCCGGTGTAGCGTTCGAAGCAGGCGGCGAGGCTGTGCGAGTTCACGAAGCGCTCGACCATCTGGGTGTCGATGGCGGGGTGGTTGGGACGGAGCCCGGGCTGCCCGGCCCGCCGCAGCTCGTTGTGGAGCACCTGGAGGTCGAACTGGACGTTGTGGGCGATGAGGACCGATTCCTGGACGAGGGCCTGGATGCGCGGTGCGAAGTGCGAAAACGGGGGCTTGACGCGCACCATCTCGTCGCCGATGCCGTGCACGGCGCGGCTCGACTCCGGGATGGGGATGCCGGGGTGGACGAGCTCGGTCCAGCGGCTCCTCTCCTGGAGGGCGTCATCCACCTCGAGAAAGCAGAACTCGATGATGCGCGCCTTGTCGGTGTCGAGCTCGGTGGTCTCGAGGTCGAAGGCGAGCCGCGCCGGCATCCTACGCCGCCTTGCGGAGAAGGTTGAGTGCCGATCCAGCCTTGAACCACCCCATCTGCTCCTTGGAGAAGGTGTGGCGGACCTCGAAGGAGTCGGTCGTGCCGTCCTTGTGCCGGAGGGTGACCTTGAGCGGCTTGCCGGGGGCGAAGGAGGCGAGGCCGGTGATGCTGACGCGGTCGTCCTCCTGGATGCGGTCGTAGTCCTTGGGATCGGCGAACGTCAGGGGCAGCATCCCCTGCTTTTTGAGGTTGGTCTCGTGGATGCGGGCGAAGCTGCGGGCGAGGACCGCGACACCGCCGAGGTGGCGGGGCTCCATCGCGGCGTGCTCGCGGCTGCTGCCTTCGCCGTAGTTCTCGTCCCCGACGGCGACCCAGAGCAGCCCGGCCTGCTGGTAGTGGCGGGCGACCTCCGGGAACAGTTTGGTCTTGCCGTCAAGCTGGTCCTTGCCACCGCCGGCCTGGTTGGTGAAGGCGTTCACCGCGCCAAGGAACAGGTTGTTGCTGATGTTGTCGAGATGGCCGCGGTACTTCAGCCACGGGCCGGCCTGGCTGATGTGGTCCGTGGTGCACTTCCCCTTCGCCTTGACGAGGACCGGGAGGTCGAGGAGGTCCTTGCCGTCCCAGGGCTGGAAAGGGGCGAGGAGCTGAAGCCGGTTGCTGGTGGGCGCCACCACGACGCTCACCTTGGCGCCGGAGGCCGGCGGGGCAAGGTAGCCCTGCGGGTCGGTGACGTACCCCTTGGCGGGCACCTCGGGGGCGGGCTTCGGTGCGGTGAGGCGGTAGCGCTTGCCGCCCTCCCCGGTGAGTTCGTCCTTGAGGGGGTTCCAAGAGAGCCGGCCGGCGAGGGCGTAGGCCATGACGATCTCGGGGCTGCCGATGAAGGCGAGGGTGTTGGCGCTGCCGTCGTTGCGCTTCGGGAAGTTCCGGTTGTACGACGTGACGATGGTGTTCTTCCCCTTGTTCTCCGACTCGGGGCGGTTCCACTGCCCGATGCAGGGGCCGCAGGCGTTGGCGAGCACCGTCGCCCCCGCCTTCTGGAGGGTTGCCATCTGTCCGTCGCGCTGGATGGTGAGGTGGATCTGCTCCGAGCCGGGCGTCACCAGGAGCGGCGTCTTGACCTTGGCTCCGTGGGCGAGTGCCTGCGCGGCGACGTCGGCGGTGCGCACCATGTCCTCGTAGGAGGAGTTGGTGCAGGAGCCGACGAGGGAGACGCTGATGGCGTCGGGGTAGCCCTCCTTGGCCACCGCGGCGGCCACCTCGGAGACGGGGCGGGCGAGGTCGGGGGTGTGGGGACCGACGAGGTGGGGTTCCAGTTTGGCGAGGTCGATCTCGATGACCTGGTCGTAGAACCGCTTCGGGTCGGCGAGGACCTCGTGGTCGGGCACCAGGAGTTCGGCGTGGACGTCGCCGGCCAGTTCGGCGAGGTCGGCGCGGCCGGTCGCCTTGAGGTAGGTGTCCATGCGGGCGTCGTGGGGGAAGACCGAGGTGGTCGCCCCCAGCTCCGCCCCCATGTTGGCGATGGTCCCCTTCCCGGTGGCGGAGATGGAGGCGCAGCCGTCGCCAAAGTACTCGATGACGGCGTTGGTGCCCCCCTTCACGGTGAGGATGCCGCACAGCTTGAGGATGACGTCCTTGGAGCTGGTCCAGCCCGACATCTTCCCCTTGAGGTGGACGCCGATGATGGTGGGGTGGAGGACCTCCCACGGGAAGCCCGCCATGACGTCCACCGCGTCGGCGCCTCCCACGCCGGAGGCGAACATCCCGAGGCCGCCCCCGTTGGGGGTGTGGCTGTCGGTGCCGATGACCAACTGCCCTGGGAACGCGTACTGCTCGAGGACGACCTGGTGGATGATGCCGGCGCCCGGCTTCCAGAACCCCATCCCGCACTTGGCGGAGGCGGTCCGGAGGAAATCGTAGACCTCCCGGTTCTGCTCGGTCGCCTCGTGGAGGTCGTCTCGCGCCCCAAGCTTCGCCGCGATGAGGTGGTCGCAGTGCACCGTCGTCGGGACCGCGGTGCGCTCCTTGCCGGTGGTGAGGAACTGGAGGATGGCCATCTGCGCCGTGGCGTCCTGCATGGTGACGCGGTCGGGGCGGAGGTCGAGGTAGGAGGTGCCGCGCTCCAGTTCCGCCCCGGCGGGGTCGTCAAGGTGGCTGTACAGGAGCTTCTCGGTGAGGGTGAGCGGGCGGTTGAGGCGCTTGCGGACGGTGGCGAGGCGTCTTCGCATCGCGTCGTAGGTGCGGCGCACGAAGTCCGGCGTGGACGCGATCGGGTCGGCGTGCGCGGCAACCTGGAGGGCCTGAGCCATGGTTCCCCTACGTGGCGAGTGGGCGCGGTATTTGAAAGGGTTGGTGGAGGGGGCGGGTCAGGCCGAGAGTAGCCTTGCGATGACCATCCGTTGAATCTCGCTCGTCCCCTCGTAGATCTCCGTCACCTTGGCGTCGCGCATCAGGCGCTCGACCGGGTAGTCGGTGGTGTAGCCGTTGCCGCCGTGCACCTGGACCGCCTGCGTCGTGACCCACATCGCGGCCTCGCTCGCGAAGACCTTGCAGCGCGACCCCATCTCGGGGGTGAGGGTGCCATCGTCTTGCGCCGCGGCCGCCTTGAGGTACAGGAGGCGCGCCGCCTCGATGCGGACGTCCATGTCGGCGAGTTTCCACTGGATGGCCTGGTTCTCCGCGATGGGCTTCCCGAACTGCTGTCGCTGGAGCGCGTATTCGCGGGCCTCGTCGAAGGCGCGGCTTGCGATGCCGACCGCCTGCGCCCCGATGGAGATGCGGCTGCCGTTGAGGGTCTGCATGAGATGCTTGAAGCCGTCGCCGGGCTTGCCGAGAAGGTTCTCCTTCGGGACCTCGAAGTCGGTGAAGGAGAGGCGGGCGGTGTCGGAGGCGCACAGGCCAAGTTTCTCCTCGGCGCCGTCCTTGCCGAAACCTTTCCAGGAGGTCTCCACGGCGAACAGCGAGATGCCCCTGTGCCCGGCCTTGGGGTCGGTCTTGGCGGCGACGATGGCGGAGCCGGCGTGGTTGCCGTTGGTGATGAACACCTTCTGCCCGTTGAGGACATAGTGGTCGCCCTTGCGGACCGCCGTGGTGGCGAGGGAGGCGACATCGGACCCCGCCTGCGGCTCGGTGAGGGCGAAGCAGCCGATCCACTCCCCCGAGGCGAGCTGGGGGAGGAAACGCTGCTTCACCGCCTCGGAGCCCCAGTTCACGATGGGGCTCGCCGCGACCGAGGTGTGGACCGCGACGGTGACGGAGGTGGAGGCGCACGCCCACGCCAACTCTTCGAGCATCAGGTTGTAGGCGACCTTGGTGACCGGCGCGCCGCCATATTTTTCGGGGATGGTGGGACCGAGGAACCCCATCTGCCCCAACTCCTTCATCGCCTCGGCCGGGAACTTGTGCTCCCTGTCGAGGAGGGCGGCGCGCTCCTTGACGGCGCCGCGGGCGTACTCCCGCACCGTCTTCTGGACGAGCGCCTCCTCGTCGCTCAGCCGGAGGTCCACGGCTAGCGCAGGAGGGGGCGGGCTCTTAGGCGTGGTGGAGCCGGTGGTGCTCCAGCACCGGGGCCAAGGAGCCGAGCAGGTGGTTCTCGCCCCCCCGCAGCCGCTCCTCGAAGGCGCTGCGGCCAAGCCCCATGCGCTTCGCCACCTCGGCGGTGGTGGCGTTGCGGGGCGAGCCGTAATAGCCTGCCCGCCACGCCGCCACCAGCGCCTCGGCCTGCTTGTCGGTGGGGGCCTCCAGGAGGGGCCGCAGCGACTGGAACAGGGAGGCGAGGAGGGCGTCGGGCCCCACCTCGCGGCGGCGCACCACCTGGGTCGGCCACTTCGCCGCGAGCGCCTTGAGGGCCTCCTCGGGGGCCCGGGGGCCGAAGGCGACGGCGTCGTAGTGCTCCCAGCCGTCCTCGACCCGGGTGGGCTGGAGCCAGAGGAGCTGGTGGGACTCGAGGACGCGGCTCAGCGAGCGCTCGGGCGGGACGTGCGGCTCCCAGACGATGAGGCCGCCGTCGGCGAGCGGGATGGTGCGCTCCGGCTTGAGGAGCCGCTCCGCGATGGGCAGGGCGCGCCGCCACCGCTCCGGCCCCGACGACACCTCGACGACCTCGTGGCGGTGTGCGCTCCAGGCCCTAAACGGCGTCCCGGGGCACTCGCGGCTCAGCCTGGCAAGCGGGCAGTCGTGCTCCACCCGGAAGGTGACCTGCCGGAGAGGCGGCCCGTCCATGGACGGGCCATCAGGAGGGGGGGTTTGAGGGTTGGCCCGTCGAAGGGTGGGCATGGCGACGGGCAGCCGGAGCGCCGCAAGCGTTCAACTCCTGCCCGCATGTCAAGGTTTGTGTCCCGACCCCTCGCAGGCCGCACCGCCATCGTCACCGGCTCCACGGGCGAGGGGATGGGAAGGCAGACCGCGTGGACCCTCGCCCGCGAAGGGGCCAACGTGGTCCTCAACTACGGCACCTACCGAAGGAGCGACGCGGCCGCCCGGCGCGCCGTGAAGGAATGCGAGGCCCTCGGAGGCCAGGCCATTGCCGTTCGGGCAGACACCCGAAAGGAGGCCGAGGTCAAGCGGCTCGTCCGCCAGGCGGAGCAGGCGTTTGGTCGGGTGGACATCGCCGTCGCCAACGCGGGCGGCGACTTCTTGGAACGCAGTCTGGAGTCGCTTTCGCTCGCCGAGTGGAAAAGGGTGGTGGACGCCGAGGTGGACGGCGCCTTCCTCCTCGCCCGCGAGACCCTGCCGGGCATGCGGCGGCGCGGCTGGGGGCGGCTGGTGTTCCTGAGCTGGGACAAGGCGGCGACCTACCCCGTCCCCCCCTACGACTACGCGGTCGGGAAGGTCGCCCGCGAGACGCTGGCCCACAAGCTCGCCCGCCTGGGGGAGGGCAAGGGCATCACCTCCAACGTCGTCGCACCGGGCTACATCCCGTATCCGAGCCTCACGGAGGCGAGGCAAGTGGTCCGCCACGGCCCGGCATGGACCAAGCGCAAGCGCTCCGGCATCCAGGACGTCGCCGAGGCGGTGGCGTGGCTGTGCACCGAGGAGGCGCGCTTCGTCACGGGGGCGACGCTGCGGGTTTGGGGCCCACGGTAGTCGGCTCCCTCAACGGCGTCTGCGGGCCACGGTCAACGCTGCAAGGGCGATGGCCAGCAGGGCAGCAAGAGATCCGAAGCCCGGCGCCTCGTTGTCCTCGTGGACCTCGACGTTGGCCGGGGAGCGTCCGAGGCCGTTGAGGTGGGCGGCGTTGAGTCTTGCGGCGGCGTTGGTTTCCTCGGTGTCCTTGATGCCGTCCTGGTCGTCGTCGGGGTCGGCGTTGTCTCCCAACGCGTCGTGGTCGAAGTCGATCCACTCGGCGGGGTTGTCCGGGAAATGGTCCAAGACATCCGGCGCCCCGTCGCCGTCGCGGTCGTCGTCGCACACGTCGCCAAAGCCGTCGTCGTCGAGGTCGGCTTGGTCGGGGTTTTTGTCGAGGACGCAATTGTCCCTGCCATCTTTGATGCCGTCGTTGTCGTCGTCATCGTCGCAGGCGTCGCCCTTGCGGTCCTGGTCCTCGTCGTGGAGGCTCGGGTCGGGCGTCATGGCGCAGTTGTCGAGGAAGTTCCGCCAGCCGTCGCCGTCGGCGTCCTCGTCGCAGGCGTCCCCGAAGCCGTCCTCGTCGAGGTCGGCTTGCTGGAGGTTGGGGACCAGGGGGCAATTGTCCACGTCGTTGCTAAGGCCATCGTGGTCGGCGTCTTCGGTTCCAGGGAGCGTCGGCGGGCCGTCTTCTCCCGTTGCGCCCTCTTCAAGGGAGCCGGTGAGCCGCGCCAGTCCGATGGTGACGTTGACCGTGTCCTGAGCCAACGGCCCTCCCTGTTGGACGAGGTCGAACCACTTGGCGGTGATGTTCCAGTAGCCGTTGTGCTCCTCCGTGAGGCCCTGCCAGAGCGTGCCCCAATACGCTCGGGGCTCCGCCGGGTTCGTCGTCATCGGTAGGGTGGCGATCTTGGTGGGGAGCGGAGACGGCATGCTGGAAGGGAGGATGGGCGTCGCGTAGACCTCGATGTATTCGGTCGTCGGGGTCTCGTCGCAGCCGGCCCCAGTCACGGTGACAAAGGTCGGGTCGCTGTCCATGTTGCCGAGGGCGTCGCGCCCGGTGAGGGTGACCGGAATCTCGTCGCAGATCTGGAAGGTCGCCAGGATGAGGAAGCATCCCGTCGGATCGGCGGGGTCGGGCTGGAACGTCGCTCCCGGGGCGCTCCAGGTGCAGGAATAGGCGGGCAGGCCCCCTGAGGCGCTTCCCGCCATCGGCATCTGCTGGCCCCGGACGGCGGGGAGCGGAGGCCCTGCCTCCACCCGGAAGTCCGATTGGCAAAACGTGTAGCTCCCGGTGTCGGTCCAATCGAAGACCGTGTCGGCGACGATGCGGCCGGCAATGGGCACCACGCCGCGGAGGTTCTGGCCGACCGGCGCCTTGATGGCGACCGCCGTCACCCACATGTCCGTCATGCCGTTGAGGCTTGTGAGCTTGGAACCGCAGCGGGGGCCCTGGCCTCCCTCTTCGTGGCCACGGCAGTCAATCTGCCCCCGAGGCGCCGATTTCTTCACGTCGAGGTGGTTGGCGAGCAGCGTCACGCGGATCTCGTTGTTGGAGAAGACCGCCTGGTCGTCCTTCACGGGTTGGCCCCCGAGTTCGCACCAACCGGGTCCGCCCATGGCCATGGTCTCCCCCTTGTCGCCGAGTGCCGTGTGCCGGGCGACCGTCGTGTAGCAGGCGCCGTAGGTGTCGAGGCAGAAGTTCCATTCCCAGTCGGTCTCCAGGCCGACGCCGAAGAGAGTGTTGATGGGCGGAGGCAGGATTCCGCTGGGCGGGTCCACGGCCAGCGCCATGGCGTCTCCGCTCTGGAGGTCGGCAACCTTCATCGTCAGGGTGAAGCTGTTGGTGGGGGTCCCCACGAAGTCGGCGTCCACGCCGACCTCGAGGATGTCGAAGAAGGGCAGCGCGCTGTCCAGGGGCGGGTCGGTGACCACCGGAACGCCCGGCGTCGGGGGAGACCCTGAAGGCAGCGGGGCGCTCCCGGGAAGCTGCGGCGTCTGCGGAACCGGTGCCGAAGGCTGCGGGCGAAGGTCGCGCGGGCCGTCGAACGTCACCATGGTCGCCGGGCCATCTGGAACCGTGTCGTAGGTATCCTGGATGAACTGGGCCGGCTGGGTGGTGCGAAGCGGGTAATTCTGGAACCTGGAATAGGAGAGGGCGACGGCGTCCTTGAACTGGTCCCCTGCCCCGGGCGTCCCAATCTCCCTCCAAAGGTCGAAGTCGATCTCCAAGGTGTTGATGACCCAGCTCGCGGTGACCGAACGCGTGGGGTCGCAGTCCTGGTCGTAGTCCCGGAAGTCGACATTGGGCGGTGGAGGAATCTTGTTTCCGGGCGGAAGCACAAGGAAGCAGGCGGTGAGGACATCCACGGGTTTGTTGCTTACGGCGTCCGGCGTGCGGTCCCATTTGAGGAAAATCCACTGCGGCTGGTTTTTTCGGAGGTCGGAGCCGAAGTCCGGGGTGAAGCCGATCAGGTAGGTCTGGAAGACGCCGTCATCCGTCGCGGCGAAAACGTAGGACGTGTACTGCTTGTCCACATCCTGGCGGTCCAGGACGCCGAGCTGGAACGTGAAGACCGCGTTCTCCTGGACGCTGACGGGCGCCATGGGCACGATGCTCTGCAGGTGGAGCTCGGCTCCGAGGCATGTGAGCTCCGCGGACAGCGGAGGCGTGTTCTGGTACATCCCCAATTGCGCGTCATTCTTGGGATCCGTGGCCAACTGCTGGCCGGAGAGGGGAGGACACCCGGGCGGGCCGGCCGGAGACTCGGTGGGGTTGACGAGGATGAGGGCGGTGTCGGTCGCGATGCTGGAGCCCTGGAACGGGTCGCTCCCCTTGTCAAAGGCGGTCACGGAGAGCTGGTAGGTCCCTTCCTGCGTGAAGACGACCTGGGTGACGGCGCCGTTGGGGTCGCTGAACGTGCCGGGTCCGGTGGTGCTCCATTCGTAGTGGTAAGGTCCGACACCGTTGGCGGCGGTTGCGACGAGGATGGCTTCGGCATGGACCGTGACGGTGTACGGGCCGCCGGCTTCCACGGTGAGAGGAAGATCAGGGTAGCCGCGTTCAACGGTTCCTTGGATGTCGATGCGGTCGACATGGAAGGCGTCGCCTTCGGAGGGGTACTCGATGACAAGCCGTGGGCTCGGTTCGGGGGGGACGTCGGCGACCGGGGGAACGATGGCGAGGCGCAGCTTGGAGAGGCCGGGCTCGCGGTCGAGGACGTAGGCCTCGAGGGCGCCCCCGTCGGGGTTGCCGCGCATGGTCTCGTAGTCGCTGTCGTAGTGGTCGGGACGGCCGTCGCCGTTGCGAAGCAGGGGCACCTTGGGATACCACTGGGTGAAGATGCTCCAAGAGGGTTCGGCGAGGCCCCAGTCGCAGGGAGTCTCGAGGCCGTCGAGCTCACTGCCGACCCACCGCTCGCCGTCCCAGCCGAAGCCGTTGTGCATGACGCTGATGTCCCAGTTGTCGCCCTGCCCAGGACGGCCGCTGGTGCCTTCCCAGCAATCCGCGCCCTGGTCGGCGACGGGGTTGTCGCTTGGGTAGAGGTCGTCGAGGTTGAGCGCGTAGTGGCCGAACTCGTGGGCCAGTGTGGCTCCGAGGTCGGCGGCAACGTCCGCGCTGACCCCCCAGGGGTTGGCGTAGAGCCAGCCGTCGCGTCCGATGGAGATGCCGAGGCAGGGGGACTGGATCACCGGGCCGTCGGCGGTGTCTTTCCACGTGTGGCTGTCGAAGGGTACGGTGGTCTGGATGACCACGTCAGGAAGAAGCATGTCGAACTGGGCGTCGTTCGCCTGGTTGCTCGGGAGGTTGCAGGGCAGGGGCTCGCCCTGGGCGTAGACAGAGCCGCCGACCTGGTTCTGCGCGCTGTCGGCGACCCCGGTGGGGTAGCCGCTGAGGCGGTCCATGACGAGGACGCGGGCGATGCGAAGGTAGCCGTCGCTGTAGTCCCAGACGCGCTCGGCGAGTACATCCACGCCGGCCAGGACGTCTTCCAAGCCAAGGTCGAACGGGACGTCGTCGGGGAGGGCTTCGGAGTCAAGGGCGATGACCAGGTTCGCCTCGTAGATGCCGTCGTCGTCGGCGTTGGTGTCGAAGCGGTTGCCGAGGGCGTTGGTGAGCGGAAAACTCTTGGTGGGGCTTGGAGGCGGCGCGACGCCGCCGTTGAAGGCGCCGTCAGACTCGTCGGTGAAGCGGTAGTGGACGATGATCTGCGGGATGTTAGGGCGCTCGTACGTGTCGAGGAAGACGATGCCGGCGGTGTCCGCTGCGTCGCCAGCCGGCCTGGCCTTGTGGTCGAGATTGCCGGCAGAGAAGCCCCACTCGACCAGGGGCATGATGGGCTGGTCGCTGTCCCACGCGAAAACCATGCGGTAGCCGTTCTTGGTGGCGAAACCGGTGACAACATTCCAGAAGCCGTCGTCCTCCACACCATCGCCGTGGCCGTCGTTTTGCAAGACCGGAAGATCCCCGTCGTGGGCACTTGAGAGAGGCAGACCTGTCAGGGCAAGCGATACGGCCAGGAGAATCTGCAAGCAGCCGTCGAGGACCTTCCGGTGGGCCATGGTAATGGTGTCGAGCACCCGAAGAGCCTTCTTGAGGATTCAGACGCAATTTTTTCGAATCGGATGCGGCTTGGAGACCCAGGGCCGGGAAACGCGGTGCGCGAGGAGCTCGAAGGGGTCGCCCAAGGGCAACGTCGGGAGGCGTCTACACTGGGGTTCCCGGGCGCTCCAGTTCTTCGTTCGGCGTCGAATGCAAGGCTCCCGCGACGAAAAGGAAGCGCCGGCCTCCCTGGCGCCGAATCTCCACCAGATTGGCCGCAACCAGGCGCTCAACGTGGTAGTTGAAGGAGCCACGTTGCACGCCGGCCTCCCGTTCCAGGTCGGCCACGGCGGTCCCCGGGTGCTGTTGGATGAACGAAAGGAGGAACTTCGCTCGCGACGACTTGAGGAAGGGCGCCACCCGCTGCCACTGCTGCGCCGCCTGCTCGTTCACATAGTAGCAGACGTAGTGGCCGCTTGGGGTCTTCATGACCAGGCCGAAACTTTCGAGCACGCGCAAGTGGTGGCGCACTTGGCCGTCGGCCAATCCAAGGGTGCGGCGCAACTCCCCCACATGGATTCCGGGATTGGCTGCGATGGTGTCGAGCAGGATGGCACGGGTGCTCTGCTGGGCCGCTTGGCGGTCGCCGAGGCGGCTGAACAGCGGTGCGAGGAACGCCACGAGGCGCCAAAGGGCCGCGCCGACGGCGAGGAACACGATTCCGGGCAGACTGGGTACCGCCGGGTGGCGGATTGGACCCTGCGCCACAGGTCCAACCCCGTCTGGCGTTGTCACGTCAGGCGGCGCATCCGCCAGACGGTTCTCTGAACGTGGCTCGGGCCCAAGCGCCTCCAAGGGGTTCTCTGAAACCAGGTCCTCTTCGGCTGTTTCGGCGGCAAGCGGCTGCGTCTCCGCTTCCTCATGCACTCCGTCTGGAGCCGTCTCCGTCGCTTCGTCGGGGGTAGCCGGCGGGGTCTCCATTCCTGGAATCTCATCGGGAATCGTGATGGGGGGGACGAAACATTTCCGATACTTCAAGGGATCTTCCGGCAGTTGGTCCATTCCCGTTGGACCGTAGGTCATGGAACACCCTGGCGAATCACCGAGGAAGTCCTCGGTGGCGGGTGATCCAGGTTTCACGTCGATTCCGTCCACCGGATTGTTCCTGCCCTCGGTCATGGCCTCGCCGAGAAGCTCCTGGGGAGAGATGGCTTCCGGGAGGAGTTGCACGTCATCCAGGTCTCGGGGAATCTGGAGTTCCGTCTGCGCGGCCGCCGTTGCGCCAAGCGATAGAAGCGTCACCAAGGCCAAGGCCACGGACCTTGCCAACGTCCGTTGGATTGACAATGCACTCATCCTGACACCCACCATCACACTTTCTCCGCGCGATATGAGGCTTTTGGGCGGAGAGCCGCGAGAAGGGGCGTCATTCGAAAGAAACCCGTCAATTAGGCTAAATGACACGGGCGAGCAGGCGCTCCCCCATCGCGGCCTGGCCGGGGTCGCTTTTCTTGGATGGGTGATGCCGCGGGGGTATCTCCTCACGATGAGGAGCGCTTCGTCACAGGGGCAACGCTGCGGGCTTGGGGCCCACGGTAGTCGGCTCTCTCAACGGCGTCTCTGGGTCACAATAAAGGCTGCAAGCGCGATGGCCATCAAGCCAGCCACGACTCCAAAGCCCCGCGCTTCGTTGTCCTCGTGGACCTCCACGCTGACCTGGGAGCGCCCGAGGTTGTTGGCGTGGGCGGCGTTGAGTCTTGCGGCGGCGTTGGTTTCCTCGGTGTCCTTGATGCCGTCTTGGTCGTCGTCGGGGTCGGCGTTGTCGCCGACCTTGTCGTTGTCGAAGTCGATCCATTCGGCGGGGTTGTCGGGGAGGAGGTCGAGGACGTCGGGGACGTCGTCGCCGTCGCGGTCGTCGTCGCACACGTCGCCAAGGCCATCCGCGTCCAGATCGGCTTGGTCGGAGTTTTTGTCGAGGACGCAATTGTCCCTGCCATCTTTGATGCCGTCGTTGTCGTCGTCATCGTCGCAGGCGTCGCCCTTGCGGTCCTGGTCCTGGTCGTGCAGGCTGGGGTCGGGCGTCATGGCGCAGTTGTCGAGGAAATTCCGCCAGCCGTCCCCATCCGCATCTTCGTCGCAGGCGTCCCCGAAGCCGTCCTCGTCGAGGTCGGCTTGCTGGAGGTTGGGGACCAGGGGGCAATTGTCCACGTCGTTGCTAAGGCCATCGTGATCCTCGTCTTCCGTGCCCGGCAAGGAGGGCGGTTCGTCATCATCCGAGAATCCTTGCTCAAGCGTGCGGGTCACCCGGGCAAGGCCGATGGTGATGTTGACCGTGTCCGTCGCGAGCGGCTCGTCATCAACAAAGACGTCGTACCACTTCGCGGTGATCATCCAGTAGCCGTCGTACTCCTCCGTGAGGCCCGACCACAGGTA
>DATDQC010000221.1:0-2515 GCA_035292455.1 Thermoplasmatota archaeon | reverse complement strand
CAGGTTCGACGGCGGGTTTCGGCAAGGTTTCGGCGGGCTCCGGCTGTTCAGGGACTGCGAGGTCGGCCTCGTAGGCGGGCTCCGCCGGGACATCCATGGCGGGCAGACCGTTCTCCGTGCCAAAGAGCATCTCGCCAGGGTCAGAGGCCGGGTCGGGGCCGGGTGGGTTGGCGCCACCCGAGGAGCCGTCCCCGGGCTGGGAACTGGCGTCGACCGCGAGTTCGTTGAGGGTGACACTCGTGGCGTCCACCGCGCCCCCGGCGGTCGGGGTAAGGTTCTCGTCGGAAGGCTCGCCGACGAAAAGGCCGTCCAGCGGGGGAATCTCGTCGCTTGCCGTCGCGAGCGGCAGGCCGACCGCGAAAGCGACCACAGTCAAGAGGATGGAAACCGGGCGCAGGGACATAGTCATGCTCCGGGTCACCTGACCCGACGCCTATCCCGTTCAACGGAAAAGGGGCATAAGAGGTTGATGGCCGCATCTTCGGGGACGCGCGGCCCGCCCAGGAGGCCGCATCCCCCTTCGCCGAGCCCCCTGCCCCCCGGTTTTTGTGCCGCGCGCACCTCGCCCGAACGTGCCGTTCCGCCTCGAAGCCCCCTTCGCCCCGGCCGGCGACCAGGGGCCCGCCATCGACGCCCTCGTGAAGGGCCTCAAGGGCGGTGAGCGTTTCCTCACCCTGCGCGGGGTCACCGGGGTCGGCAAGACCTACATCATGGCCAAGGTCATCGAGGCCATCGGGAAGCCGGCACTCATCGTGAGCCACAACAAGACTCTCGCGGCGCAGCTCTACGAGGAGATGCGGGCCTTCTTCCCCAAGAACGCGGTCGAGTACTTCGTCAGCTACTACGACTACTACCAACCCGAGGCGTACGTGCCGCAGAGCGACACCTACATCGCCAAGGAGTCGGACATCAACAAGGAGATCGAGAAGCTCCGCCACAGCGCCACGCAGTCCCTCATGACCCGGGACGACGTCGTCGTGGTCGCCTCGGTCTCCTGCATCTATGGCCTCGGCTCCCCCGCGGAGTACCGCGAGCACAACGTCCTCCTCAAGCCGGGCGACCGCCTCGAGCGCGCCACGCTCATCGGCCGGCTGGTGGACATCTACTACGAGCGCAACGACGCCGACCTCAAGCCCGGCACCTTCCGCGTGCGCGGCGACACCGTCCACATCCTTCCCCCCGGCGACGAGCACCCATTGCGGGTCGAGCTGTGGGGCGACCAGGTGGAGAAGGTGCAGCGCGTCCACCGCGTCACCGGGGAGCCCATGGGCGAGTCGCGTGCGGTCACCGTCTTCCCCGCCCGGCACTACGTCCTCCCTCCCGACCAGCTCGAGGCCGGCGTGCGGCGCATCGTGGCGCAGATGGAGGAGCGCCTCGCCGAGCTGCGGGCCGCTGGCAAGGTCCTGGAGGCGGCGCGCCTCGAGCAGCGCACCCGCTTCGACGTCGAGATGATCCGCGAGATCGGCACCTGCTCCGGCATCGAGAACTACAGCCAGCCCCTCTCCGGCCGGCCGCGCGGCGACGCCGGCAGCTCTCTCCTCGACTACTTCCCCGAGGATTTCCTCATCATCCTCGACGAGTCGCACGTCACCCTGCCGCAGATCCGGGGCATGTACCACGGCGACCGCCAGCGCAAGGAGACCCTGGTGGCGTACGGCTTCCGCCTGCCGTCGGCGCTCGACAACCGCCCCCTCAAGTTCCCCGAGTTCGAGCGCAAGGTGAAACGCTGCGTCTTCACCAGCGCGACCCCCGGCGACTACGAGCGGGAGCACAGCGGGTCCTGGGTGGAGGCGGTGGTGCGCCCCACCGGCCTGGTGGACCCCGACGTGGTGGTGAAGCCCGTCTCCGGCCAGGTGGACGACCTCTACGGCGAGATCCAGAAGACCCAAAAGCGCGGCGAACGCGTCTTGGTCACCACCCTCACCAAACGCATGGCGGAGGAGCTCACCAAGCACTTCCAGGGGCTCGGCGTCAAGGCGACCTACCTCCACAGCGACATCGACACCCTGGAGCGCATCATCATCCTCGAGAAGCTCCGCAAAGGGGAGTTCGACGTCCTCGTCGGCATCAACCTCCTCCGGGAAGGTCTCGACCTCCCCGAGGTGAGCCTGGTCGCCATCCTCGACGCCGACAAGATCGGCTTCCTCCGCAGTTCCACCAGCCTCATCCAGACCATCGGCCGCGCCGCCCGCAACGTGCACGGCCGGGTGGTGATGTACGCCGACCGCATGAGCGACGCCATGAAGGCGGCCCTCGACGAGACCAACCGCCGCCGCGAGCGCCAGGTCGCCTACAACAAGAAGCACGGCATCATCCCCAAGACCGTCGAGCGCGCCATCAAGGGCATCGAGATCGAGGGGGTCCGGGTGGGCGAGAAGGCGCGACTCGTCAAGCCCGACGCCCTCGCCGCCCTCGACAAGTCCGGCTTCGACCGGCTCCTCAAGGACCTGGAGCGCGAGATGCAGTCGGCCGCCAAGGCGTGGGACTTCGAGCGCGCCGCGCTGCTGCGGGACGA
>DATDQC010000220.1:0-3898 GCA_035292455.1 Thermoplasmatota archaeon | reverse complement strand
CGGAAGGTGACGCGGACCTGCACGGAAGGCGCCAAATAGCCCCGGGATTTGGCCGCTTCGGCCCCCCTGTTGCCAAGGTCGCCTCGTCCGCCCTTTCGCGGGGCGGCGTCCGCGGCCTCGGCGCCCGGTCCCGCATCCGCTCAACCTTCCGCCGAGGTCGCATAACCCGGTATTGCGCTGGTCTCGAAAACCAGTGTCCTCTGGATTTGCAGGTTCAAATCCTGCCCTCGGCGTCTTACTCGCTGCGCTCGTTCGACGCCGGGGGCAGGATTGTGCGCCGGTCGGAGACCTCGCTGCGGCTCGGTCTCCAACCGCAAATCCTGCCCTCGGCGCCCGCCGCGCCCTTTTCAAGGCCTGCGGGGTTGGCAGGCGTCGTCCATGCGAAGTGCGCTCCTGGCCGCAGCACTCTTCCTCGCCCTCACCGCCCCGGCGGCCGCCGAGGTCACCGTGGCGGTCCTCGACAGCGGCGTGGACGGGGACCACGCGGAGCTTGCCGGGCGGGTCGAGCACCGCTCGTTCCTCGTCGGCACCCCGCTTCCGCTCCCGCCGCTTGCGACCGCCCCGCTCGCCGACGACCCCGACGGGCAGGGCACCGGTGTCGCCTCCCTCGTCGCCGGCTCCACCCTTGGCGTGGACGGCGACGCGCGCATCCTCGACCTCCAGGTCGCGTTGCCACAGACCGGGACCGACCTCGACCCCGGCTCGGAGTCGGCCGCCATCGACGCCATGGACCTCCTGCTGCGGGAGCACGGCGGCCCCGACAGCCCGGGCACCCGCGTCGCCCTCCTGTCCTTCGCCTCGGCTGGCCTCTCCGACCAGGGAGCCGCGACGCTGGCGGCGCAGGCGGAGTCGCTGTTCTCGGAAGGGGTTGCCGTGGTCGTCCCGGCCGCCCCGTCCCCCTCCGCCCTGCACCAAAGTCCCTTCGTTCTCGTCGTGGGGGAAACGGAGGAGCCGTGCCCGGCGCCCTCCGAGGCCAACGGGCCGCCCAAACCCGACCTCGTCGCCCCCGGCGAAGGGCTCACCGTCGCGACACCTGGGATCGGACCGCTTCCCGGCGGGACGGGGACCGCTTCGGGGGCGCCTTACGCCGCTGCGCAAGTCGCGGGAGCGGCGGCCCTGATGCTCGAGGCCCGGCCTGACCTTCCGCTCGCCCCCCTCTACGACCTTCTTCGCGACTCCGCCACGGACTTCGGCGATCCGGGCTTCGACGCCTGCACCGGCTTCGGGGAACTCGATGTCGAAGCGGCGGTCGAAGGGGCTCGGGCGTGGAGCGATCCGTTGGGCGACGCCCCCGATCGCGGGTCGCCGGGCCTCGGGCTGCTCGCCACGCTCGGTTCGATAGCCCTCGGCCTCCTGGCAGGTCGCCGGTCGAAGTGACCGCGGCGTCCGTGCCCGACGAGGCGTCGTGCTCGCGCTGCGGCGGCATCCTCGGATGGGTCGAACCGGCCTTCTTGTGCCCGGAAGGGAACCTCTACTGCCGGGAGTGCTCCTCCGAGATGGCGATGTCCTGCCCGGGCTGCTCCTCCCCCCTCGCCCGCCAAGCCCCCCGCGCCAAGCCTCCCATCCCCTCCAAGAGGGCGAGTAAGGCCTAAATACCACCCCCCCGTCGCCGGCTCCTACCAGCCCTACCAGACGCCCACGGGCAATGCTTCGGCAACCCGGCGCGCGGGTCGGCGCGGACCTCGGTCCGCTCCCTTCCGGTCCCGCAGGCGTCACGGAAGGGCGGGCAACGCAACGTCTTGGGCGATAGGGGCTTCGGCCACCCGCCCAGGTTCCCCGACGGCGGGCTTGGCTCGGAAGGCCGACCATCGCCCGAGGGAAAGACGGAGTCCAGTTCCCATGGCAAAACGGCACCACCCAAGGCAGGGCTCGATGGGGTTCTATCCCCGCAAGCGCGCCCGCAGCGTCATCCCCCACGTCAAGGCCTGGGCCAACGCGGAAGGTGGCCAACCCAAGCTGCAGGGCTTCGCCGGCTACAAGGCCGGGATGACCCACGCGCTCATCGTGGACTACCGCCCCACCTCCACCACCACCGGCCAGGAGGTCATGATGCCGGTCACCGTCATCGAGACCCCGCCCATGACCATCGCCGCCATCCGCCTCTACGAGAAGACCCCGTACGGCCTCAAGACGCTCACCGAGGTGTGGGCCGACAAGACCGACGAGCGCCTCGACGGCCGCCTCCCGACCCCGGAGAAGCAGGACGTGGCCGCCAAGTGGAAACTCGCGGCCGAGACCAAGATCGAGGACGTGCGCGTCCTCGCCCACACCCTCCCGGTCCTCGCCACCGGCGTCGACTCCAAGACGCCGGAACTCATGGAGATCCGCGTCGGCGGCGGCGACGTCAAGGCGCGCATCGAGTACGCCAAGGCGGTCCTCGGCAAGCAGATCACCGTGAACGACGCCCTCAAGCCCGGCCAGATGATGGACACCCTCGCGGTCACCAAGGGCTTCGGTTTCGAGAGCCGCGTCGTCCGCTTCCACACCAAGCTGCTGTCGCACAAGAACAGCAAGCACCGCCGCATGATCGGCACCCAGGGCCCCTGGCACCCCAGCTTCATCATGTCCACCGTCCCCAGCGACGGCCAGCGCGGTTTCCACCAGCGCACCGAGGTCAACAAGCGCATCCTCAAGATTGGCGCCGACGGCGCGGAGGTCACCCCCCAGGGCGGCTTCCCGCACTACGGTGTCGTCCGCAACCCGTACCTGCTGGTGCACGGCAGCGTGCCCGGCCCCGCGCGGCGCCTCATCCGCATGCGCGACGCCGTCCGCTACAAGCGCGGCATCAAGGTCTCGGAAGCCGACATCCGCTACGTGAGCACCCGCTCGCAGCAGGGGGTCTGACGATGACCAAGGTCAACGTGTACGGCAAGGACGGCAAGGCCTCCGCCAAGGTGGACGTGCCCGCCGTGTTCGCCACCCCGCTGCGGCCCGACCTCATCCGCAAGGCGGTCGAGGTCGCGCGCGCCAACCGCCGCCAGCGCTACGGCGCCTCGCCGGTCGCCGGCGAGCGCCCTTCGGTGGAGTGGCCCGGCAAGGGCAAGGGCATGGCCCGAACGCCCCGCCTCAAGCAGGGCAGCCGCTCCGCCTTCGTCCCCAACGCCTACAAGGGGCGCCGGGCCCACCCGCCCGAGTCGCGCCACTTCTGGGACGAGAAGATGAACAAGAAGGAGCGCCGCCTCGCCATCGCCTCCGCCCTCGCCGCCACGGCGAGCGTCGACTTGGTGAAGGCGCGCGGCCACCAACTCTCCGAGGTCGCCCTCCCCGTCGTCGTCGCGGACGACATGTTCACGGCCAAGAAGACCCAGGACATCGCCGACGTGCTCGGCAAGATCGGCCTCGGCGCCGACCTCGAGCGCGCCAAGGACGGCGTCCACGTCCGGGCCGGCATGGGCAAGCTCCGGGGCCGCGCCTACCGCACCCCGCGCTCCGTCCTGCTGGTGACCGCCGACGGCAAGGCCCCCGGAGCCCACAACCTGGCGGGTGTGGACGTCGTCGCGGCCCGCAACCTGTCGGCCGAGCACCTCGCCCCCGGCGGCGACCCCGGCCGCCTCACGGTCTACACCAAGACCGCCCTCGAGCACCTCCGGGAGGCGTACGAATGAAAGACCCCCACGCGGTCATCCTGCACCCGGTCGTGACCGAGAAGACGATGATGCTCATGGACCAGAACAACTCGCTCGAGTTCCTGGTGCGCCGCGAGTCCACCAAGGACGACGTCAAGCAGGCGGTCGAGACCCTCTTCGCGTGCAAGGTCGCCACCGTCAACACCCGCATCACCAAGGACGGCAAGCGCGCCATCGTCAAGTTCGGCGGCGAGACCAAGGCCGAGGACATCGGCATGCGGATTGGGGTGTTCTAGATGGGAAAGCGAATCCTGGCCCGACGCCGCGGTGGC
>DATDQC010000219.1:0-3830 GCA_035292455.1 Thermoplasmatota archaeon | reverse complement strand
CGGCGATGCGGGCGGCGGCGAGGAGGCTGAAGGCCCCGGCGACCTGGAGTGTGGCCGCCGCAGCGGAGCCGACGGCGGCGAGGATGCGGCCCACGGAGCGGCCGACCGAGCCGGCCGCGTCGCCCAGCCCCTTCCCGGCGTCACCGACGGCGTCCCCGACCCTCTCGCCGGCGGTCCCGAGGCCGTCCACGACGTCGTCCACGGCTTCCTTGGAGTCGGCGAGCGCGCGGTCGGCCGCCCCCTCGTCGGGCTTGGCCTGCGCCGGGACGGCGAGCAGGACCAGCACGATGAGGGCAAGGCGGAGACCGCGCTGCATGACGGGAGAAGCCGTCTTCCTGGCTATTTGAACTGTTTGGTTACGCCCTTGCACTCTAGGCTCCCAAAGCCTTAGCCCTCGGAGACCCGATGGAGAGCCGTGCCCCCGGCCAGGAGCGCCCCCGCGGCGGTGGAGGCCTACATCGAGTCGCAGCCGCAGCCCCTGCGGCCCATCCTGCGCGCCGCCCGCGACCTCATCCGCAAGGCCGCACCCGACGCCGTCGAGGCCATCAAGTGGGGCTTCCCGACGTGGGTGGGCGACCGGAACATCGTCGCCATCATGGCGTTCTCGGAGCATGTCAACCTGCAGTGCCGTCCTCCATGGTGATGTTGGCGAGCATCGAGAGCGAGGCGTCATAGTAGGTTGGTTCGATGGCCACTGAATCTTTTCCAATCTCGCCCCAATTTCCATAACCAAGAGAAGAAACTTCTCGCCCATCATCCGTCTCCGGCGGCTCAAAAATCACGAACCACGGCGTCACTTCGGTGGAACCCGAATACGCCCAGGCGCTTGAATCGTTGTAGCCCGCATAATCGCCACAATGGGGGCCAGCATTTCCCTCGGGCGAACCCGACTTCGATTCGCCTTCTTCGTTTGCAAACTCTACATGGCGTGTCACGACCACGAGTACGGACGAGCCGCTGTCTTTTTGCGGAGTGTATGGCGGGGCCCAAGTTGGCGAATCTATTGTCGAAGGAGTGGTTGTCGCCGCGACGAACGGAACACCTGACGAGGCGGGGGTTTCTTGGGTTCCATTGCCCAAGCAACCGGCAGAGGACACCAGCACAAAAACTGCGGCGGCCAACTGGGGAAGCGCCTGGGAAATAAGCTGCTGCGTCCTCAAATCGTCGCCTCCTCCGCCACAATCCTCTCCTTCCCCACATACGTCCGCAGCACCTCAGGCACCACCACCGACCCGTCGGCCTGCTGGAAGTTCTCCAGGATGGCGACCAGTGTGCGCTGCACCGCGATCGCCGTCGAGTTGAGGGTGTGGACGAACTCGGTGGGGTCGCCGGGGGCTTTCCGGTGCCGAGTGTCGTAGCGGCGCGCCTGGAAATCGGTGCAGTTGCTGCACGAGACGACCTCGCGGTAGGCCCCCTGCACCGGCATCCACGCCTCGAGGTCGTACTTCTTCGCCGCGATGGAGCCCAGATCTCCGGTGCAGATGTTCACCACGCGGTAGGGAATCTTGAGGGCCCGGTAGAGCTCCTCCGCGTTGGCGATGAGCTCCTCGTGGATTCGCCAGGAGTCCTCGGGCTTGGCGAAGACGAACTGCTCGACCTTGCTGAACTGGTGGACACGGAAGATGCCCTTGGTGTCCTTGCCGTGCGCCCCCGCCTCCTTCCGGAAGCAGGGGGAGACCCCGGCGTACTTGAGGGGCAACCGGGCCGACTCGAGGATGGCCCCCATGTGGAGGGCGGCGATGGGGTGCTCCGAGGTGGCGATGAGGTAGAGCTCCGCCGCCTCCCCCTTCTCGGCGCCGGCCCCCGCCTCGACCTTGTAGATGACCGACTCGAAGTCGGCGAGGTCGATGGCCCCCTCCAACGCCTCCCGCCGCATCATGTAGGGCGGCTCGATGGCGGTGAACCCCTTCTTGGCGAGGTGGTGGAGGGCGAAGAACTCCAGCGCCCGTCCGAGGAGGACCAGGTCGTTCTTGAGGTAGAAGAAGCGGCTTCCGGCCACGCGGGCTGCCGCCTCGAGGTCGGCGAGGTCGAGGGAGCCGAGGAGGTCGACGTGGCTTCTCGGCTTGAAGTCATGAAGACTGGCCTTGCCCCATCGGCGTATTTCTACGTTTTCGGATGAATCCTTTCCAACAGGAACCGAGTCATGCATCAAATTTGGAAGACCCCGGTGGAGGGCATCTCGTTCCTGAAGCGAAGACGCTGCAAGTTTTTCCAGTCGAGCAATCGACGAAGAAAGGTTTCCTACCAACGTGAGGGGCGGCTCGTCCAGCTTAATCAGAACATTTTGAAGGTTGTTGAAGCTAGAACTTCTGAAGGCTGGCCAAGAATCGATTTTCTGGAAAACCCTCTCACGCTCCTCGGGCGTCATCTGAATGGTGGACGACCATGCAAGATTCGCCGACCTCTGGATATCTTGCCATTCGTGGGTGGTCTTTTGAATCTCAAGCACTAGTTGCTTAGCCTTTGCTAGACTCTCAGAGTCGAAGGCAATACCCATTGGGCGCACGACTTCTTGGTAAACCAACAGGTGGAGGGATACCGCTTCCGGGTACTTCGCCGCATGAAATGCCCAGTTGGATGCACCCTCTAGGAAGTTGATGAAGGCCTTTCGCTCCTTGTCCGTAATTCTTGCCCATAGTCCGGGAGTACCCTTTCGGTAGTCCCAATACTCGTGCATATTGGCCAGCCATTGAGAAAGGTGATTGAATTCGGCATTCGAAGCCTTTTGAGATTGCTTGAGTTTCCCATAAAAGGGAGAAAGATGGTTTCGATGAGCGCGAAGTTGCTCAAGCTGGTGATTGCTGGACCGCCATGTAGCATCCAAACGCAAGAGCTCGTCCACCACGGCGGGGTCGCGGCCGCGCTTCTTAAGGTCCGCCTTGACGACGTCGGGGCTCTCGCGGAGGAGCTTGATGTCCAGCATGGCGGCGTAGGTGGCGACGCCTTGGGGCGGTTTTAAGCCTGCGAAGGCGCGACTTGAAGGGCGCTCTCCTGTTTCGGCGCCCGCCTCATCCGCAGATTACGCAGATTTCACAGATTGGAGGCACGATGTTCCTGGCTCGTTTCGGTCCCACGACCTGGAAGCGCGAAATCTGCGTCATCCGCGAAATCTGCGGATTCCCGCACGAAGCTAAGGCTCGCCGGCGGCCCGCACGCAGCCGAGGGCGTCGTCGAGGCTCCGGAGGATGCCCATCATCGAGTCGGACTCCGCCTCCAGGACCAGCAGCGGCCCCTCGAGGCGGCTCCGAAGGTGCCCCTCGTGGTCGGGCTCGAGGGCGAGGGCGACGTTGCGCGCCTCGGCGGCGGAGCCGAACTCCAGGCGAAGGGTGGCGCGCGCCATCAGGCGCCCCTCCCCAGGAACCCCTGCGCCGTGAGGGCGGCGTCGAGGGCCGCGAGGAAGGGCTCGACCTTGTCGGCCGACACGACGGCGCCGGCGGCGTCGGGATGGCCGCCCCCCTCCGAGCCCACCGCCGTCGCGGCAATTTGCACCGCGCGCCCGAGGTCGAGGCCCGCCTTCATCTGCTCATGCGTGCCGCGCGTCGAGACTTGGACGAGGCCGTCGGGGCGGCGGGCGAGGACCGCGAGCGGCCGGCTGCGGTCGGCGACGACGTGGGTCATGCCGAGGCCGGCCACCATGCCGGTGTAGTCGGCCCGCTCGGTCCACGCCACCTGGAGTGCGCCGCGCACCGCGGGGCCCTCGCGCCGGAGCCGCTCGACGCCGGCGGCCACCGCGGCGCGGTACGCCTCGAAGACCCCGTTCGCCTCGGCCTTGGCCTGCGGGTCGCCGAGGAGGTAGGCGATGCCGACGTCGGGGCGGCCTTCGCGGCCGC
>DATDQC010000218.1:0-3689 GCA_035292455.1 Thermoplasmatota archaeon | reverse complement strand
TAGAGACTATTTCATAACCCTTAGATAGGGTGCAGGAATTGTTGGGTTGGGATGCGCCAGCCGAGGCCAGAACTGACCGACGAGCAGTGGGCTCGCCTTTCCCGTTTCTTCCCTGTTGAGAGGCCATCGAGAAAGGGGGGTCGGCCGTGGGCCGACAACCGTTCTTGCATGGAGGGAATCCTTTGGGTTTTGCGCATGGCGGCGCGCTGGAACGACATTCCAGAACCCTACCCAAGCGGGCCAACGTGCTGGCGCCGTTTGCAGAAATGGGAGGCCGAAGGCCGCTGGGTGAACGCGTGGCAATCCCTCCTGGCAGACCTCGACGACGCGCGCCTGTTGGAATGGCGCGAGTGCTTCATGGATGCGAGCTTTTCGCCGGCAAAAAAAGGGGCGAAGCAATTGGTCCCACTCGCAAAGGCAAAGGCACCAAGTGGGTGGTGGTGGCAGACGGTCGCGGTGTACCAATCGGCCATCTTGTCGCGTCTGCAAGCCCATGGGAATCTCGACTCGCTGAAGCGGCGCTCAACAGTGTAAGAATCCCGAACTCTGGTCCGGGACGGCCGCGAAAACGGCTCCCGAAAATCATCGCAGACCGCGGCTACGACTCCGACCGATTGCGCGCCGCATTCAAGGCTCGCGGGACACGACTGCTTGCGCCCAACAAACGCAATCGAATCAACAACCGCCAAGACGGCCGAAGCCTGCGCTGCTACCGAAAACGTTGGATCATCGAGCGAACCAACGCCTGGATTTCCTCCTGGAAACGCATCGCCGTCCGCTACGACCGACTCCTCTCAACCTGGTGCGGCCTGCTCCACGCAGCATTCATGGTCATCACAGTAAGGAAGTTATGAAACAGTCTCTAGCCTCTTTGCCACCGGCCAGCGGACGCCCGGAGACGCCGCCCGTCGCGTGGCGCGGCATCGCCCTCATGTTCGCGGTCCTCGGGATCTTCTTCGCCACCGGCATAGCCCGCGCCGGGCTGTCGCAAAGCCTCTACGACCTGGGACTTCGCCGCCCTTCGCTGGCGCTCTTCACGCTCCTCCTCATCAGTCCGGCCTTCTTCGAGATGGCCTATCCCGCGCTCTGGCGGGTGAGTCGTGGCCCCGGACGCGTCGCGGTGGAGCGCCTCCACCTCCACGCCCCTTACCTCATCGCGATTGGAACCATGATGGTGGTGATGCGGTTCGAGAACACCTTCGACCTCCGCATCACGGCGGCGCTCGGCCTCGACTTCACCCGCGCCATCCAGGGCATCGAGGGGAACGCGGTGGAGGTAGCGCAGGCGTGGCTGCGGGGTTCGGCGGCGGTCCGCAACGTCCTCGACCCCTTCCTCATCTTCGTCTACCTCACCGTCTTCGCCGTCTACCACTTGGCCGGCATCATCGGCTTCGCGCTGGCCGGGAAGGGCGAGATGGTGCGCCGCTTCACGGTCGCCTGGGTCGGGATCTACGCCGTGGCGCTGCCCTTCTACCTCTTCTTCCCCGTGAACGAGGTGTGGGTCACCAACATCGAGCACGGCGGCACTTCCTCGGTCGCTAACGTCCTCGGCGACGGTTCTGGGCTCGGGCAGGACGCCTCGTTCGCCATCGCCAGCATCAACAACTGCTTCCCGAGCCTCCACAACGCCTTCGCCTGGGCGCTGCCGATGCTGCTCCTCCGGAGCGGCTGGCGCCGGCTCGGCGGGGCCCTCTCGGGGGTCGCCTTCCTCATCAGCCTCAGCACCGTCTACCTCGGCATCCACTGGTTCACCGACCTGGCGGCGGGCATCGCGTTGGCGTGGGGCGTCGTCCACGTCGCCATGAACCTGGACTACCGGCTCACCCACGGCATGCGCATCGTGGACCTGCGGTGGCGGGGACGGCCCATCCGGCCTCCGGCGCCGCAGCCTTCCCCCTCCACTGAACCCAACCTCGACGACTGACGGGGTCTCGACGGGGAGGGCACCGTCGCCAGCCTCCTGGTTTGACTCAAGGCTTATGGACCCCTTCGGGTAGGCCGGCCCACCCATGGCACCCGGTCCGGCACCCACCAACGGAGGCGCCGCCGAGGAGAAAGTGCCGGTGAGCCGGGTCGGGCTCGCGGTCATGGGCGCGCTGCTGATTTCGGTGCTCGCCCTCGGGTTCATGCAGAACGGCGTCAAGCAGGCGCTCCACGACTTCGGATTCCGCGCCCCGCCGGTGACCTTCTACACCCTCCTTCTCCTGTCGCCCCTCCTGTTCGAGGGGCTCTATCCGGTCCTGGCGCGCCGCACCGAGGGCCGCACGCGGTGGGTGGTGGAGAACCTGCACCGCAGCGCTCCCTACCTCATCGTCGTCGGCCTGGTGATGATGGTGATGCGGATGGAGAACGTCTTCGACCCCTCCCTCACCGCCGCCCTCGGCAACGACTTCACGCCGTGGATCTGGCACTTCGAAGGGGACCTTGTGGGCCCGGTGCAGTCGTTCTTCCGCGACAACGCGGTGAACGACATCCAGGTGCCGTTCTACAAGCAGGGGCTGGTGGACGCCTTCTTCACGTTCATCTACGTCACCGTGTACGCGTTCTACCACGTCGTCGCCATCTTCGCCTTCGCGGTGGTGGGCCGGAAGGAGATGGTCAAGCGTCTCGTCGTCGCGTGGGTCCTCATCTACGCCGTGGCGCTGCCGTTCTACATCTTCGTCCCGGTGAACGAGGTGTGGACGACGAACGGAATCTACTGCGGTCCCGACGAAGGCGGCTACGGCTACACCGACGTCGTGGGGGTCCTCCACCAGGACTGCTCCGCCACCGGGGGCATCGTCTACTCCATCGCCTCCATCAACAACTGCTTCCCCAGCCTCCACAACGCCTTCGCCTGGGCGCTCCCCTTCGTGGTGCTGCGGTCCGGGATGCGGAGGCTTGGCATGGGCATCTCCGTGGTGGCCTTCCTCATCACCCTCTCCACCGTCGTGCTCGGCATCCACTGGTTCACCGACATCGCGGCCGGCATCGCCCTCGCCTGGTTCGTCTCCACCGTGGCGGTGCGGCTGCAGTACCGCGTGACGCCGGGGCTCCGCATCACCAACCTGGCGTGGCGCCGCCGGGGGGCGCCGCTTGAGCCGGAGTCCGAGCCTGTGTCCGCGCCGCCCGAAGCCTAAATCCTGCTTCACAACTTTTTTCGCGGGGAGCGTTTTCTCGTCGGAGTCCCGCAAGGGCAGCCGCAGATTACGCAGATTTCGCGGATGACCTGTTGGCCCGTCCGCCCACTCGGGCCCTGGCTTCCAGGTCGCAGTCTGCGTAATCTGCGGCTGCCCTTACGGAGCTTTTTCCCGAAAACGGGAGGCACCTGGAGGAGCCGGCTCAGCAAGCTCCAGGCGCTTCGACTACGCCGGAAGGGCGAGGATGTCGAGGGTCTCGGTGGAGACGGTGACCGTGGCGACCTCGTCCGCGGTGAGCGCGAACGGCTTGTAGGCGAAGGTGACGTAGTGCTCGAGCTCCGCCGTCATGCGCGCCGGCTGGGGCTGCGCTCCCGCGAGCGAGAGGGCAAGCTCCGCGCTGCTCAGGAAGCCGGAGTTGCCGGGAGGCAGGACGCTTCCCGCCCCGGCAAGTCCCTCGCCGATGGCGACGACCTGGACCCAGGAGCCGCGGTTCACCATCGGGATGAGGTCGGCGGCGCCGGCGCCGATGGGGGTGAAGCGCGACATGTGCTCGGGGAGGAGCCAGGTCGT
>DATDQC010000217.1:0-3037 GCA_035292455.1 Thermoplasmatota archaeon | reverse complement strand
GCCGTCGACCATCCACTCCACCTCCTCGTCGCCCGTGCCGACCGCCGCCACCCGCAGCGTGCCGGGGGCGTCCAGCACCGGCTGCAGCAGGAGGGCGGCGAGCACGAGGAGCGGCGTCATGCCACCACGGTGAAGCTGGTGCCGTACGCGCCGGCGGGAAGCGGCGAGGGGACCTCCCGGATGCGCAGGTGGACCGCGAGCTCGGCGCCCGCCGCGATCTCCGGGAGGGGTGTCAGCGGCCCGACGTAGGGCACCCAGACCGTGGCACCGCCCGGACCGGTGAGTCCCATCTCCAGGTTGCCCTCGACGGGAATGCTGGCCTGCGGGCCCGAAAACGGCGAGACGTCGAGCCGGGGCGCCAGCGCCGTCGTGCCAAGGTTGCGCAGGGTGAGGGCGTCGAGCGACTCGACCGCCTTGTCGCCCGGCTTGAGCGGCGGGAAGTGGAGGCTCCCGCCGGCCGGAAGCACGACCGCAAGCGGCGTGGAGCGTACCTGGAGTTCGGCGGTGGCGACCCCTTCGGCTTCGGCGTGGTCGGTGGCGACCAGCCGAAGCGGCCAGGGCCCCGGCTGGCCGGGCGCCTGCAGGGTGGCCTCGTAGACGCCACCCGCCGCCCCGCTCGCCACGGTGGCGCCCGCCGCTTCCAGGCGCCACGATGCCACGTCGCCGTCGCCGTTGCCGTCATGGACCTGGAACCGCACCGTCACCGACTCGGCCGGCGTCGCCGTCTCGGGCAGCGCTTCAAAGAGCGCGGTCGGGGCGACGTTCTCCACCGTCACCGCAACGCTCCCTCCCTGGGCGTCGGGGGCGAGTCCCGGCGAGGGCGTGCCCGCCGACCAGGCGCCGTTGCGGAGTGCCAGCGAGGAGCCCTTGGCAGGGGCCGCCGGGCGTACGTCGGCCGAGAAGCCAGGAGGCGGGGTCACGGCGCCGGTGCCGTAGGCGAACCAGTCCACGACGTTGCCGGCGGGGTCGAGCAGAGTGGCCGAGTCGCCGCCGTTGTTCCAAATCGTGGAGCTAGCGCTTGCGGACCAGCGCGGGCCGCGCGCGTCCGCCTCGCCGCCGCTCCACACCACGACGCGGCCGCCAGCCGGTATCATCACGGCTCCGAACGTGTGCGGCGAGACCGTCCCGCCATCGGAGATTCGCCAGCCCGCAAGGTCCACCGCCTGCGAGGTTGGGTTCCACACCTCGACGAACTCCCGCTCCCCGGTTGCCGGGTCGGCGAGGAGCTCGCTCAGGCGGAGGCCCGACGGCGCGTCCTGGCCCACCGTGGGGGTGGGAAGTGAAACCATGACCAGGGCCAGGAGGGCTGCCGCCCACGTGCGTCGCCGAGCCATGGCAGGTGCGAAGCCTGCCCGGGCGATAGGGCGAGGCGGACGGGCCAGCACCTGTTCACGCCTTGAACCACGCCACCTCGACGAAGCGGACCCCGCCGGGCCGCACCCAGGCGAGGAGGAACGCTTTGCGCACACCGTGCGCCAGGCGAACGCCGCGGCCGACGTCGCTCCAGTGCAGTCCGGCGCCATCGGTGGCGTGGACGAGCCACTCGGCGTGCCCCTTGTCGGGGTGGCCGGAGTAACCGCGCAGGTGGGTGCCGAACTTGAGGCCCGACTTCACCACGACGCCGGCGGCGCGAAGCGATTCGTACGCGGCGAGCAGGGTGCGGAAGCCGGCCTGCTGCTCCTCGGCGCGGCGGCCGAGTCCGGGAGGGACCTCGAGCACGCCCCGTCGGCGCAGCACTTCCGCTTCGAGGAGGGAGAGGAGGAGGCCGGTGCCGTGCCGGGTGCCGAGCCCTTCGCCGTCGTGGAACGCCTCGGCCGCCTTGCCGTCGGCGACGAGGACACGGTCCTGGAGGAGCGTGCCGGCAGAGCGTGGAAGGTCGCCCGGCGGGCTCCCCCCCGTGGGCGCGGCGACGCTGGCGCGGTAATGGGTGACCTCGCCGTCCTCGTCCACGAGCGCCACGACCTCCTTGCTCTCGGCCCAAGCGGCAAGCGCTGCCATGTCGAGGGCGGAGCGCTCGGCGGCGGCATGGACCGCGTAGGCAGGCCGGTCCTTGAGCGAACCGCCACGGGGCCAGACGTCGAAGGCACCGGCACCGGTGCCAGGCCGCACGAGAAGGCCACGCTCCCGCAGGTCGCGGTAGGCGAGGATGTCCACCTCGGTGCGCCCGTCTTTTCCGGCCGCCAGGAGGTCGCCGAGTGCAACCGGGCGGCCGGCGGAGGTGACGGCGAGCCATCCCTGCTCGACGCACCACGCCGCCTCGGCCACCGTGAGGCGCAGGACCTTCCCGACGCGCTCGCCAAAGCCGCCGCGGCCCTCGAGCCGCTCCGCTTCGGCGCCGTCTTCGACCACGACCTCGCCGTCCCGCAGGACGCCGCCGACGGGGCGCGCCATGTCAAGCACCGGACCGGCGCCGGTTGCTCTTCGCCGCCTTGCGGGACTTGGTGGCGGGGGTCGTCTTGCCGGACCTGCCGGCCGGTTTTCGGGCGGCCGGACGGGGCGCCGCCTGCGTGCGATGACGTCCCTTCGGGGATGTGGAACGGGGTGCCGCGAGCGCCTTGAGGTGGCGCTGCGCCGACTCGGCCAGCCTCTCCATCGGCCAGCCGCGGCCGCGCCGCAAGGCGTACCACCAGAGCCGGAGCCCGCGCAGCTTGAGGTCGCCGCCCGCCGCCTGGGCGTGGCCTCCGCCACGGAAGTCCTGGCCGATGAGGTGCGAGACCGGCGCTTCGGGGAGGCTGCGGATGCTGAGGTGGCCGCTTGGGCGGAGGTTCACCGCCACGACGCAGCCGCGGCCGGTGAGGAGTTCATGGAGGCCGGTGTTCTTGGGGAGCCCGCCGTAGACGATGCCCACCCGTTGCGGGGGCTCGAAGAAGACATGGGCGTCCCGCAACAGTCGCGCCTTGATCTCCTCCTGCCTTGCCGCCTCGCGGTCGGCAGCGGCCTGGATCTCCGCCGTCACCGCGGGGTCGCCGCCGCGGGCCCGAAGGTAGTGCGCGACGAACGCCTCGGTGCCGAGGTCGGCGAGGGCGAACTCCAGGAC
>DATDQC010000216.1:0-2447 GCA_035292455.1 Thermoplasmatota archaeon | reverse complement strand
GGCCGCGAGCGCGTCGCGGTCGACGTGGGCGCGGTAGGGCTCCAGGCAGCCGCCGCCCGCGACCAGGGCCAGGACCAAGGTGGCGGCGAGCGCACGGCGCATGGGCGGTCCAAGGCCGGCATCCCTATAGGCGCTTCGCGGGTGGGCGCGCTCGTGCTGGAGGTCGAGGCCAAGGTCCGCCTCGTGGAGCCGGAGGGGCTGCGGCGACGCCTGCGGGAACTGGGGGCCCGCAGCGGCGCGGCCTGCGAGCAGGTCGACGTTTTCTTCAGTCATCCCGCCCGCGACCTCGCCAGCACGGACGAAGCCCTGCGGCTGCGGGCAAGCGCCGGCCGCCTCGAACTCACCTACAAGGGCCCGCGCCAGCCGGGGGCGGTGAAGTCGCGGGAAGAGCTCACGGTCGTCGTCGACTCGGACCCCACGGCGTTGCTGCAGGCGCTCGGTTTCGTCCCCCTGTTCAGGCTTCGGAAGCGCCGCGAGGCGTGGCGGCTTGGGGAGGCGGAGGTGGCGCTCGACCGCCTCGAAGGGCTCGGGGCCTTCGCCGAGGTCGAGGCACCGACCACCCGGCACGTCGAGGCGGCCCTTGCCGCGCTCGGCCTCGCTTCGCTGCCTCGCGAAGCGAAGAGTTACCTGGAACTCGCGCTCGCGGCAGGCGCCGTGGAGCGGCTGTAGGCTGCCTCGATGGGGGTCTTGAGGGCCTGGCTGATGGTGCAGGCGCGGTCGGTGAGCCGGAGGAGGGTGCCGAGGTCGCCGTCCGTCACGGAAGCCGGAGCCTCGAGGTCGAAGTGGACCGTGATGCGAGCGATGGCGCCGTCCTTGAAGTGGAGTTCCCCCCGGAGTGAACGCGGGGTGGCCGGGACGCGGCGCTTGGCGGCGACCTTGACGAAGGTGGAGTGCTGGCACGCCAGCAGGGCCCCCAGGAGGTACTCGCTCGCCATGGGGCCGCGGTCGGACCCCCCGGAGGCAGGCGGCTTGTCCTGCACCAGGCGGTGGCCGCGGAAGGCGAGCTCGACCGAGACCGGGCTGAGGGGTGTCGCGGTTCCGTCCTCGATGTCCACGGGCGTCCCACGTCGGCCGGGGTGAAAAAGGCGCCTCAGCGGGCGGCACCGCGGGCCGGGCCGCCGGTCTCCGGTTCGACTGGGACGGGGCCGTGCTGGATGCGCACCAGACGGACCTCGTTCCACCCGGTGACGACGCGGATGTGGCGCGGCGCCGAGGCATCGAGGGCGGGGTCGCCGGTGTCGACGTGGAGGGCGCGGATGCCGAAGAGCTTCTCCGGGGGGGAGATGACGAGGAGGTTGTCCCACCCGACGGAGCGCAGCACCTCGGGGCGGAGGACCTGGGTGCCCCGCCCCAGGAGCATTCCCTGCCCGCCGATGGGCGATAGGGTGATGCGGACCGGGCGGCGCTCGGCCTGGTGCTCGCGGACCAGCTCGGCGATGCGGCGGTCGTCGAGGTCGGTGGCGACGATGCGGTTGCCGACGATGGCGTCCACTCCGAGCAGCGTCGGCTTGCCCCAGAACTGCGACTTCACCGCGAGGCAGACGCTCCCTGCCCCCACGAGGTGGAGGGCGTCGGCGTCCCACTGCTCGAGGACCTGCTCCACGATGGGGCCGAGCGGTGTCTCCGCGGCGGTCGCGACCTTGCCGTCCTGCACCGCGGGCGAGGGGGGGACCATCAGGCTTCCGCGCAGCCGCACCTCGAAGTGCCCCTGGCGGTACGCCTCCTCGTCGAGGTCGGTGACGTCGCGCCGCACCGTCTCGAAGCCGGGCCGCAGCCCCCCCACCAGCCAGGCCGCCTCCGCGACGTCGTGGGCGAAGACCGGGCTGGTGATCTTGACCCCGGCGGGGACGCCGAGGCAGGGCACCGACTCCCCGACCGCGCGGGCGACGTCGGTGGCGGTGCCGTCGCCGCCCACGAAGCAGAGGAGGTCAACCTTGGCGTCGCGGAGGGCCTGTGCGGCGCGCACGGTGTCCTCCGGTGTCGTCGAGCCGAGGCGGAAATCCGCGTTCGCGAGGACCCGCTCGGCGCCGGGGCAGGTCTCGCCGCCGAGGGCGCCGGGCGGCGCGACCCAGGCGACGTCGGGCCCGACGGCGGCGACGAAGCGGGCGGCGCGCCCGGGCGAGGTGGGGGCGTAGCCCGCTTCGAGCGCCTTCTTCCAGGCGCCGTGGTCGGAGCCTTTGAAGCCGCCGGGGCCTCCGAGCCCGGCGACCGGGTTGACGAGCAGGCCGACGCGGAGGGCTCCCGCCATCACGCCTCGAGCCGTCCGAGGGTGTGCCAGCGCAGCACCAGCTTGCGGGCCGCCGTCGCCTCGTCGAGGCGCCGCACCGGCGTGGTGTGGGGTGCCGCGTGCACCACCGCGGGGTTCTCCTCGGCGATGGCGGCGACGGCGTCCACGAAGCGGTCGAGCTCGGCCTTGGTCGCGGACTCGGTGGGCTCGAACATCACCG
>DATDQC010000215.1:0-3681 GCA_035292455.1 Thermoplasmatota archaeon | reverse complement strand
AACCGTCTGGATACATTCAGCTTGGCTTCGTGGGACCAGCCCGCCGAAAACCAGGGTTAGCGGGATTTGTGTGAGGCCGCCGGTGCCGGGACGCCTTGCCCATGTGAAGATGGAGCGGCGATGGGGCCGAACGGGCAGATTGGCCCGCTCGGGTAGGTTATAAATGATTCCCGAACCTGTAAAAAAGGCAGGAGGCACAGGGTGAAGGGAGTGCACGGCCCTCCCGGGGCCGCTGCTTCCCCTGGAGTGACGTTCCCACGCCCGCCCTCCCCATCCCCCCTGCCCCCCCGAAGCCGCAGACCCTCCTCATCGTGGACGACGAGCGGGACATCCTCGAGTCCCTCTCCGACCTCTTCCTCGCCTCGCTGCCGGGGGTGCGCTGCCTGACCGCCCCGAGTGGTCCTGATGCCCTTGCCCTCCTCGGCCGCGAGGGGGTGGACCTCATCATCTCCGACTACAAGATGCCCGGCATGAACGGCCTGCAGTTCCTTGAGAAGGCGCGCGCCGTCGCCCCGCTGGTGCCGCGCATCATGATGACCGCCTTCCCGGACCTCGAGGTGGCGGTGCAGGCCATCAACGAGGCCCGCATCGAGACCTTCTTCACCAAGCCGCTCGACCCCGACAAGATCGTCGCCGTGGTCAAGGACAGCCTGGCCTCGCGCCGTGCCAAGGGGCAGCGCGACCAGGCGATGAGCCGCGCCATGGACGAACTCCGGAAGAAGGGGGGCAAGCCGTGAGCGACGCCCGCTCCAGCGTGCAGGCCTCCCTGGAGAGGCGGGTCGGGCCCACCGGCTGGCTTGGCGCCGCCCTGGTGAGCCGCGACGGGCTCCCCGTGATGCGAGCCTTCAGCCGGCCGGTGAACGAGGAGACCTTCAGCGCCATGGTCGCCGCCATGATGGGGGCCGCCGAGGCGGCGTGGGCTGAGTGGGGCGAGGACCGTCCCCAGCGGGCCCTCCTCGAGGGTGCCAAGCTCCGCCTCGCGGTCCTGGGGCTCGACACCGAGTACATCCTGGCGGTCGCCGCCCCCGTGAAGGGCGAAGGCGCTGCCTTCCTGAAGGACGTGGACGCCGCCGCCGCGGAGCTTCGCACCCTCCTCAAGGGGTGAGGCGTTGGCTGGCGCCGCCTTCGGGGTCGCGACCCTCGACCGGGCCATCGGGCCGATCCCCAAGGGCGGCACCGTGCTGCTGCGCCACGACCCCTCGGTGGAGGCGCTGCCGTTCCTCCTTGCCTGCGCCGCGAGCCAGTTGCGCGCCGGCGAGGAGGTGGTCTTCGTGGCCACCACCCGCAGCCCGTCCCGGCTGCTCGCGGCGCTCCAGGAGCAGGAGGCCGGCGTCGCGGTCAAGGGACTGCTCGCCGTGGACGCCTACTCCGCCCTGGTCGGCGCACGGGAGGCGGCGGCTTACCGTCTCGAGGACACCGCCAACCTTTCCGCGTTGGCGGACATGCTCGCCACCGCGGCGCGCGACCACCCGAAAGCCATCCTCCTCGTGGAGTCCCTGAGCGCCCTGGTGGACCACGCGGGCGCCGAGCCGTTCCTCCTCGGCATGCCTCGTCTCCTCGAGACGATGCGGCGCTTCCGCTTCGCCGCCGCGCTCTTCACGGCGTGGTCCTACGGCAAGGAGATTGAGGGGCGCCTGCGAGCCTTCGACGCCCAGGTGGACCTCAAGGGGGTCGAGGAGCGCGTCGTCCTCAACCAGGTCGTCTCGGTCGCCCGCACGCCGTGGACGAAGGAGAGCGTCCAGCCGTCGCTCTACAAGGTGGCCCGTCCCGGCGGCATCCTCCTCCACATCCCCAAGATCGTCGTGCTGGGGCCCCACGGCGCCGGCAAGACCTCCTTCGTGCACGCGCTCTCCGACAAGGCCATCAGCGTCGAGCGCATGGGGACCACCGTGGCCTTGGACCGGGCGACCGTGACGCTTGGCGGCGTCCGGGTCGAGGTGTTCGGGACCCCCGGCCAGGACCGCTTCGACCCGCTCCTTCCCATGCTCGCCGGCCAGGCCTCGGGCGCCGTCCTGCTGGTGGACGCCACCCAGCCGCAGGGCTTCGACCGCGCCAAGGAGATGCTGCAGAAGGTGTGGCGGCGCGGCCTCCGGGTCGTCATCGCCCTCAACAAGCAGGACCTCCCCGGGGCGCTTCGCCCGGAGGCCTCCGGGCGGTTCCTGCGCCCGCCCGCCGGGGTCACGGTGCTGGGCTGCTCGGCCACCAAGCCGGAGAGCGTGCGGCGCATCGTGCAGCAGCTCGTGGACCGCATCCTGGCACCCGCCCCCGAGAACGACGGCCTCCCCGACGCGAAGGAGGTGTCGCGGTGAAGATGCCGATGGGGGTCAAGCGCCTCGACATCCTCCTTGGAGGCGGCGTCCCGCCCGGCAGCGCCGTCCTCCTCTACGGGCCGCCCTTCCTTGGGAAGGAGGTCCTCGCCCACCGCGTCTTCCTCGGAAACGCCCTCAAGGGGACGCCGGGGCTCATGCTCCTCACCAACAAGGCGGCGAGCGACCTGCGGGCGGAGTTCGCCGCCGGGGAACCGGGCTACGCCGACGCCGAGGCGAAGGGCATGTGCCGCTTCGTGGACACCTACAGCCGCTCGATTGGCGCCGAGGAGAAGAACGCGGCCACCGAGTACCTCGACGGCGCCCTCGACCTCAACGGCCTCAGCGTCGCGGTGAACAAGGCGCAGCGCGACTTCATCGCCGGCAGCGAGCACAACGTCCTGGTGCTCGACTCGGTCTCGACCCTGGTCGCCTACAGCAACCCGCAGACCGCGTTCCGCTTCCTCCAGACCCTCATCGGGCGCACCCGGCGCGTCGGCTCGACGGGGGTCTACCTCATGGACCACGGCATGCACAACGAGGCCGACGTCCAGATGTTCAAGCACCTCATGAGCGGCGTCATCGAGGTGCGCGAGAACGGCGGCAAGACCCAGATGCTGGTGCAGGGCCTCGGCGCCCCCGCCGGCCAGGGCTGGGTCGAGTACCGCTTCGACGACCGCTCGTTCGAGATCACGGGCTCGTTCGCCGCCGGGAGGATCCGATGAAGGCGAACCGCGCGGCTGCCACGAGGCGCGACGCGGGCGACGCCGCGGTCTCCGACGTCATCGGCTCCATCCTCCTCGTGGCCATCACGGTCCTCACGGTGGGCGCCTTCGCGCTCCTCTTGTTCGCCTTCGACGGGCCCCGGGACGTCCCCCAGACCAACTTGGCCGTCACGGTGCAGCCCGGCAACGGCAACTGGGGCAACGGCGACGAACGCATCGTCATCCACCACCTCGGCGGCGACGCGCTCACCGAGGGCGGAATCCGCATCGCCTACTCCGTGAACTCGGGCGCCGTCACGAGCGTCAGCGGGAGCGCCCTCGGCTTCTTGCAGGGCCAGTTCAAGATCGGCGACACCTGGACCAGCCCCGTCCTCACCTTGCAGTCCACCGACGTCGTCCACGTGAACGTCGTCGCGCAGGCCAAGAACTCCGGCGAGGCGCTCCTGGCCAGCCTGAACATCATCCCCGCGCAGGTCTCGGCCGGCTCGACCTGCCCCTTCGACTCGACCGCCCCCTCGGGTTCGTGGCTGCAGAGCCCCTCCGACGTCACCATCCTCACCTCCTCCGCCATCACCGTGACCCTGACCGTCACCGACGACTGCGCTGGACCCGACCCCGCCGCCATCCCGCACGTCTTCTGGGGCATCTCC